>JAUVKB010000025.1 GCA_030596405.1 Deltaproteobacteria bacterium | reverse complement strand
CCTGTTTACAGCGATACGGACATTCAGGAAGCTTTAAGTGAGGCGGATCTTAAAGTTGAGCGTCTGGAAAACAGAACAAAAATAGTTGCGCAGATGCTTGTGGACGGACTGATTATCGGATGGTTTCAGGGCGCTTCGGAGTTTGGACCGAGAGCATTGGGAAACCGCAGTATCCTTGCCGATTCCAGGCCTGCCCATATGAAAAACCATTTAAACAAGCAGGTTAAACACAGAGAGCCTTTTCGACCTTTTGCCCCGGTTGTTTTGGAAAAAAAGGTTTCGGACTGGTTTGACCTGTCAATGCCAAGCCGGTTTATGCTGAGGGTTGCCCCGGTTCTGACGGCAAAACGCAAACAGATTGCAGCGGTTACCCATGTTGACGGCACGGCAAGGGTTCAAACGATTGCCAAAGCAGATAATCCAAGACTTTATCATCTTATACAAGAGTTTGACAAGCTAACCGGTGTGCCTGTGTTGCTCAACACATCGTTTAATGTTGCCGGCAAACCGATAGTTGAGACGCCTGGCGATGCAATTGCGTGTTATCTTTCAACAGGTATTGATGTGCTGATTATAGACAATTTTATCGTCAAAAAGCCTTACATTTCATAAATATGGAATATAGAGCATTAGATCATACCGACTTTTTTAAGATTGCCGTTGTTGACGAAGAAACCTGCAGGGGGGTTCCGCTGGTCGAATTAAAAACAACAAACGGAGTAAAATATTACACAGACAGCAACGGTATTATAGTTTTTTTTGAGCCGGCATTAATGGATCAGTACGTTCTTTTCCATATCAAAAGTCATGGATATGAATTTGCGGAAACGGTTCTTGGAGAACCGGGCAAGGTGGTCAAAATAATCAAAGGGGAAAATGTCCGGTTAAAAATCAAGCGGATCAACATAGCCGAGCGCCTTTATCGCATAACAGGTGAAAGTATTTATCGCGACAGTATCATGGCCGGCCGGAGCATTCCTGTTCGGCGCCCCTTGATCAATGGCCTGGTTATGGGTCAGGACACGGTTCTGGCTACCCCATACAGGGGGAAACTATACTGGTTCTGGGGCGACACCTTTGGCCCTTCCGGTTTAAATACGGCCGTTTCGGGCGCAACATCATTATTGCCCGGCAAAGGTGGTCTTGACCCGGACACAGGCATCGACCTTGACTACTTTACCGACAAGTCCGGCTTCTGCAAAAAGATATGCCCGTTTCCTGGTCCAGGCCGTGTCTGGCTCGATTGGATTGTGACACTTAAAGACAAAAAAGGGGCTGAACGACTGTTTGCCAGGTATTCCCGGATAAAAAACCTTGAAAAAGTATATGAACGCGGCTTTGCAGTATTTAATGATGAAACAAAAATTTTTGAGCGGTTAATGCGGTTTGATGAAGAAAACAACCTGCCCCATCTGTCAACACATCCTTTTCGTGCCGGCGACGGAGGAAAGGATTATTTTTATTTTACTTCAAAATACGCTTTTAGCCGTGTGAGGGCGGATTTTGAACATATCCTTGAGCCGAAAAAATATGAATCGTTTACATGCCTGGCTGCAGGCGGCAGATACGGCAAACATCCGTTTTGTCTTGACAGGCGATCTGACGGAAGCCTGAGATATGCGTGGAAGGAGGATACGGATTTTGTCGATTATGACCGGCAACAGGAATTAATTGCAAAAAAAAAATCAAAAGACAAGAAGGATTATTGCATCTTCAGGATATTGATACCGGTATGCCCACGGCAGCATATCCAGGTTCCGTATTTTGGAACGAGTTCCGCCGGCGGTGGATAATGATTGCCCAGAAAGAGATTGGGGAAGTCTGGTACGCTGAGGCGGACACTCCTGTGGGGCCGTGGGTTTATTGTAAAAAGATTGCAAGTCATGACCGTTATACCTTTTATAATTTGACACATCATCCTTTTTTCGATAAAGACGGCGGTCGGCACATCTATTTTGAGGGAACCTTCACAAACTGGTTTTCAGGCAATAGAGACAACGTGCCTCGCTATGACTACAACCAGATAATGTACAAGCTGACGCTTGACGATCAGCGCCTTTTTCTGCCGGTGCCGGTTTATCGGGTCACAGATGCACGGAAAAGGCCGTGTTTTATGTTGCGCGAAACTGTCGATTCCAAAAATTACTGGGACAGGGTTGAAGAAATCGCCTTTTTTGCCATCCCGCCGGATCGAGAAAAAGAAGGGCTGATACCGATTTTTGCTTTTATGGAAAAAGACGGGACCGTTCTTTATTCAGAGCCTGCCGACAAAAATGAGAAGTCGGTTCAACCGCTTTTTTATGCTCTGCCGGCATCCTTTTCAACATCAAAATTAAAACTTTCCGGCGTCTGGCAGTGTAACGCAAAATTTTCTGATGGATCAAAAAACCCGTTCCGTTTTAAAATAGAAGCAGCCGATAAAAAAATAAAGGCTGTGTCCATGCAGGATAATATATTAATTTCCAACACGAGGTTTAAAGGCAATAACCTAAAATTTGAGCTAAAATATGACAACATCATATTTGTGGTGGTTGCAGCTTTAAAACAGGGTGAATTGACAGGAAAATGGGAGCGGACGGATACAGGCGCAATCGGGAGATGGGAGGGCAAGCGTAGCGATTTTGCCTGGCGGCAGGCAGCGTCGCAGGCCGTTGTCCCGCTGTTTGAATACCGCAGGAACAAACCATTTGCCCGGTATTATTCCACAAAGCCTGACTTAAAGGACAAACCAAGCAACCGTGCTGTTGATCCGGTTTGCCGGATCTGGCAAAACCCGATGTCGATGCTCATTCTCGATTATAAGTCAAAACCTGTTCTTAACAAAAAATAATAAGCATGAAATCCATTTGCGACATTCTACCCCTGGTTGAACAGCCCAGCCGGTATTTAGGCTCGGAAATAAACAGGATAAAAAAAGACTACGACAAGATCAAACTTGCCGTTGCGCTGGCGTTTCCGGATCTATACGAAATCGGCACGTCGCATTTGGGCTTCAGATAATCTATCACATCTTAAACAGCCATAAAGAGACCGCCGCGGAAAGGGTTTTTGCGCCAGGGGTCGATATGGAAGCGTACCTCAGGTCGTCAAATCTGCCTATAACCTCCCTTGAGAGCCAAAAACCGCTTAACAGTTTTGATATTATCGGTTTTAGCCTGTTATATGAATTAAACTTTACAAATATTCTTACGTTGCTCGATCTTGCAAATATTCCGTTTTTCTCTTCTCAAAGAGATCTCTCTTATCCTGTTATTATTGGAGGAGGACCTTGCACCAGCAATCCGGAGCCTGTTGCCGATTTTTTTGATGCCATGGTTATCGGGGACGGCGAACAGGTTATAACAAAGATGGCTCAAGCATGGTTTAAATGGAAAGACGGTTTTAGCGGTGATAAAGAAGCGCTTTTAAAGTTATGGTCGGAAATCGAAGGCGTTTATATACCGGCCTTTTTTGAGCCGGAATTCGACGGTTCCGGGTTTCAAACGCTTTTACCCAGGTTTTCAAATTATAAAACAGTTACAAGAGCAATTATAGACGATCTTGACAAGGCGGCGTTTCCTGACACCCCGGTAGTTCCTTATGGGAAACCAGTGCATGATCGCCTTCGCATCGAGGTGGCCAGGGGTTGCACAAGGGGATGCCGTTTCTGTCAGGCGGGAATGATCTATCGCCCCGTTCGTGAACGATCTGTTGAGACCCTGTTGCATTTGTCGGAGACTGCCATTGCCGCAACCGGTTATGAAGATTTGTCTCTGTTATCGTTAAGCACAGGTGATTACAGCTCTATTGCCACTCTCATGGAACTTTTTATGGCCAAATACGAAAAGGAACATATAGCTGTTTCTCTTCCCTCGCTTCGTGCAGGCACGTTGACGCCGGAACTTATGGCCATGATAAAAAAAGTCCGAAAGACCGGTTTTACAATAGCGCCGGAAGCGGGAAGCCAGAGACTCCGTAATGTTATCAATAAAAATATTACAAAAAAAGATATATTTGATACTGTTGACAATGCATTTGCTCTTGGATGGAGCGTTATAAAATTGTATTTTATGATAGGTCTTCCGACTGAAACCGATGACGACGTTCAACAGATTATCGATCTTGTGAAAGATCTTAGAAGAGTTAATAATATAAAAAAACAGCGCGGAAAGATCAACGTCAGTGTGGCGACATTTATCCCTAAATCACATACGCCTTTTCAATGGGCATCTCAAATTTCCCTGGCTGAATCCAAAGAAAAAATTTTAACATTGAAAAAAAACCTGAAAATTCCAGGGGTACATTTTAAATGGCAGGACCCTGAAGTCAGTCTGCTTGAAGGGCTTTGGGCCAGAGGGGACAGAAGGCTCGACAGTCTGCTTGTCGCGGCATACAAAAAAGGATGCAAATTTGACGGGTGGAGCGATAAGTTTCAATATCGGTTATGGGAAGAGGCTCTTTCTGATGCCGGTATAGATATCGATTTTTATACAAACCGGACACGGGATATGGCGGAACATTTGCCCTGGGACCATATCAATACAAAAATCACAAACAATTTTTTGGAAAAAGAATGGGAAAAGGCCCTAAACGGCGAACTTACACAGGACTGCCGCAATGGTGATTGCAACCATTGCGGAATATGCGATTTTAAAGTTATAGAACCCAAAGTTTTTGACGCATACATAAAAAAAGAAGCAGAACAAGTTAAACAAAAGAATAGTATGCCGGATTATAAAAAGCTTAAGATTTCATATTCAAAACGGAAACAGGCAAAATATTTTGGGCATCTTGAACTGGTTAATATATTTATACGCGCTGTCCGTCGCGCGTCAATTACTGTAAAATATTCAGAAGGCTTTCATCCCAAGCCGAAATTGTCCTTTGATGATCCGCTTCCAGTCGGAATGGAAAGCCTGAATGAATGTTTATATCTATTCGTACCCGGCAATGTCCGGCCATGCTCTCTAATAAAAGATCTAAATGACCACCTTCCGGAAGGTCTTGTCGTGCACGACTGTCAGCTTGCTCCCGTTAAGAAATTTAGAAAGGAATCTGAATCGGTTACCTATCTGATTACGATTCAAGATGGTTTTTTTGATGAAAAAAAATTTGAGCTTTTCACCAATAGCCATGAATTTATATTCACCCGTACGAATCGAAAAGGAAAGTTGCAAAAGATAGACTTAAAAGATATTGTTTTAAAAATCGATCTGCCGGCTCCAAACAGATTGCAGGTGATGTTTAGATCAGAGTCCGGGAAAATAGTTAGGCCTTCTGAGTTTATTTTAAAGGTTTTCGATCTGTCTGAGGAAAAAGTCAAACAGATGCGCGTTATTAAAATATGAAATTTTATTGTCGGCAACTAAAAATAAATATTGACATCTTGGTTTAATTTTTGTAAAAAAATTAAAGATAAATTAACAAAAATAGTGGGTTATATATATAATGGTTATATATGTTTTGTTATTTCTATTATAGTCTGGCAATTCAAGTTTTGTACAAATGTGGGGCTGTAGCTCAGCTGGGAGAGCGCATGACTGGCAGTCATGAGGTCAGGGGTTCGAGCCCCCTCAGCTCCACCAAGTATTTTCAAACAGAGGATTTTTTCTTGGCGCTCGTATAATCTTTTAATAAATCAAGGAGATTAGGAAATGAAAAAAATCGGACTACTTGTATTGATTATCCCCTTCTTTGCATTAGCGCTGAATGGGTGCGCTAGTTATTTGCCGCATGGCATGTTATATGTCGGTACAACAGGCGCTATCAGCGCGGCAACAGGCAGCGTCTCTTATTCGAAAGTTGGTGTTGCCGAGTCCACATCGATATTAGGACTTGTAGCAACAGGTGATTCAAGCATAAAAGCGGCAGTGCAAAACGGCGGCATCAAAAAAATAAAATATGTTGATTACAAAGTAGAAAATATTTTAGGCGTTTTTGGGAAATACCAAACAATTGTTTACGGAGACTAAATACTTTATCCGCGGGCGCCATCTAAACCGGCCTTAAGCCTTATAACATTTCTTGATAATGTATAAGGCTTAAGGCCATTATTTTTGATTTATACCGCTTAATTACAGGCAAAAAGCCTAATGCTTGAAACTCCGCTGACCGGTATATACCATTGTAACGCCTGCCTCGTTGCACGCCTCGATCGTCTGATAATCATTGCCTGATCCACCGGGCTGGATCACAGATGAAACACCTTCTTGAATCCCGACGTCAACACCATCCCTGAAAGGGAAAAACGCATCGCTTACCATTGCCGCGCCGATAAGTCCCCCTTTTTCACTTGCCACCTTATTATCAATCTGATTTTTCTTTTCACTGTCTTTTAATTCGTTATAGGAGATTACGTTTTCTTCAAAACAATAACGGTCTGCGAGTTTTCGGTATGCCTTGTCTCTTGCAATTTCCGCAACTCCCACCCTGTCCTGTTCGCCGGTTCCGATCCCAACGGTTGCCAGATCTTTAACGTAAATTACCGAATTTGAAGTAATCCCCGACTCCACAAGCCAACCAAAAAGCATATCATCATACTCATTTTGCGTTGGTTCCCGCTCGATTCTGTATTTTTTCCCCCGGTATTCACACTCTGCAAGCTTAAGGTCCTCTTTTGAACGGGATGACGGCACAAAAGACCACTGGGCGATAATACCCCCGTCAATGAGACTCTTAAAATCGATATGCCGCTTTCCTGCAAAGGTGTGCAGCCTTTCGATGTTGCCGATCCGGATAATCCTGAGATTCTTTTTCTTTTTCAGTATATCCATCGCTCCTTCTTCAAAATCAGGCGCAACAACAACTTCGGCATATTGTCCATAAATGGCCTCGGCCGTTGCCCTGTCTACAGGACGGTTCACGGCGATACACCCCCCAAAGGCCGCCACTCTGTCAGCCATATATGCTCTTTCATAAGCAACCTCCAGCAAGTCGGACTGTGCAGCCCCGCAGGGATTATTGTGCTTTACAATAATTACTGTGGGTTTGTCTGAAAAATATCTCAAAATATTCAAGGCATTATCGGTATCGGTCAGATTGGTTTTTCCAGGATGCTTGCCGGACTGCAAAAGCTCAATATCCGAAGCCAGGTATTGCCCCGGTTGTATGGTCTCGGTTTCCCCAAGAATCAGATTTCCATTGACCAGTTTATACAGAGCCGCTTCCTGGCCTGGATTTTCTCCATACCGTAGCCCTTTATTTACATTATCTATGCGCCAATATACCTTTTCATAAAAAAGTGTCTGCCTTTTGTCATGGTCAATAAAACTTATTTCCATCTGGGAAGGAAAGTGGTCATCAACGATTGTTTTATACATTTTTTTAAGATCTTGTGCCATTTTTATCTCCAAAATTTTTTACAGCGGTTTCAAAATATTCAATTTCCTTCAAGTTCAAGAAAGGATAGAATAACAGACCCTTGCATCTTCAACCGACCTGGAATTTAAAAATCCGGCAATCATCAAATCATAATCTGCTGTATATTTGAATGCCTTTTGCGCCAAACTGTAGCGAAGCTCAAGGGATATCATGCCGTCATTTGCTTCCATTTCCGAAACAATCATTTCATAGTCAGAAGGGTCGACAACCGGCGCCACTCTCAAGAAATTCTTTGCCGAAGCTCTTATCATACAGGGCCCGCCTATATCAATATTGCCCCTGGCCTGTTCAACGGTTACACCCTGTTTTGAGATAGTATCCTTAAAAGGATACAGATTCACAACAACCATATCTATGGGCAGAGCCCCCGTTCTTTTCATATTCTCCCTGTGGGAGCTGTTGTATGTCTCGGTAAGAAGCCCAAGATATATCTTGAAATCCAATGTCTTTACCAGACCGCCCTGAGTTTCAGGCTGACCCGTATAGTCCGACACTTGCGTCAGGCACTCTAAAGCTTTTTTGCCGAGAATTTCTTTTATCTTGTTGTATGTGCCGCCGGTGGAAAATATTTTTACCCCGGGATTTGTCTTTAAAAGCTTTGGTATAAACTCATCAAGGCCGCTTTTATCCGAAACACTGAGCAGCACATGTCTTACTTTTATATTGTTATCAATTTTTTCAACAATATTTATCCCCATAACGCTATCCCCTTCCTTCATGTTCTTTAATAAATTGCTTAAAAAAATCTTCCATAAACTTATGGCGCTCACCCGCCAGCCTCTTGCCTTCCTTTGTCACTATCCGGTCTCTGATTTTAACAAGTTTCAGCTTAAATTCCCTGAAGGCGGTATCATCTTCCGAATAAGGCAGGGTATTTTCAATAACCACATCGGGGTTATGAAGTTTAGCCCCAACTTCACCGGCAAAAAGAAATGCCCTGGCCACTCCGACGGCGCCGATAGCATCAAGCTTGTCCGCATCAAACAACACCTTTGCTTCCGGTGTTTTTGGCTCATGCCTCCCCCTGAACCTGTGAGATCTTATGCAGTGTATAATATTTTTCTTCCGTTCTTCCGAAAGATCAAGTTTCTTTATAACAGGCCATGCCATCCGTGCCCCTTCCTTTGCATGGCATATCGCGCCTCGGGAAGCATCTTGACGACATCTTCCGATATCGTGAAGATATGCGGCAATACGCAGCACATGCATATCTACCCCTTCTGCCGTTCCGATATGTTCACACAATCTGCATACTCGAAGGGTATGCTCCCAGTTGTGGCTCCCGCGTGAACTTTCAAACATACTTTTTGCAAACTCCTTTAACTTTTCCATCCTTCCTTGGTCCACCCTGCTCTGATCCTTCATCTCTTGATCGTCATATGTTAATACGGTAAATTTTACCGGAGAACCGCTTGCCGAAGAGTCTTTCCAGAAAAAAAGAGCATTTTGCAACCTTATGCATATCTATTCCTGTTTCAATGTTCATCGATTCCATAAGATAGGCCGTATCTTCCGTTGCAACGTTACCGGCTGCATCAGGAATAAAGGGACATCCTCCAATACCTGCCAGAGCAGTGTCAAAACGGGTAACGCCGCACTCCATTGCAGCCATTATATTTACCAGCCCCAGGCCGCGGGTATCATGCAGATGAAGTCCCACCTGCGTTTTACCGGCTATCTGCATTATATCTTCCGTAATGTTCTTTATCGAAAGCGGATTCGCCATACCCGTAGTATCCGACAAAAAAAGTGTGTCAATCCCTGATTCCAGAAAATTTTCAGCCATTTTCAAAACACGTTCTTTTGGGATCTCGCCTTCGTAAGCACAACCGAACGCACACTGGATGCTTGCACGTATCTGCATGCCGTATTTTTGAGCAAGACAAACCATCTTTGTCCCATTTTCAATCGCCTCTTTAAGGGACATGCCGGAATTTTTACGACTATGGGTATCGCTTGAAGATATGGAAATCTCCACACACTCCACGCCGGCAAGACAGGCACGTTCTATCCCCTTTGTGTTAAGAACAAGTCCGCTGTATTTAATATTCTCCCTTTTTGGAAGACTTTCAAACAGTTTCTCTGCATCCGCCATCTGAGGCACAAGTTTTGGGTGGACAAACGATGCAACCTGGATATGCCTTAAACCGGCATCCGCCAAACAACCTATCAGCTCCACCTTGAGTTCTGTTGGAATTATCCTTTTCTCAAACTGAAACCCTTCTCTGGGGCCGACTTCACTTAGTATTACTTTTTTGGGGAAGTTCATAAAGGTGGCTTCGCCTGTAAATTGGGATATAATATCCAAATTATAATATTATATCAATTAATTTTGAACCAAAGGAGAAACCCTAATGGAATTTACACGAATTGCTGAAAAAATCAATTTAAATCAGGAATTCCGGCAGGGTAACCGCATTTGACATTTTTTGATTAAAACCCAAATATTTTATTTGAGACAAAAAAATATGTAATTAACTCAATTAAGTAATGAAATAAAATCCCCAGTTTTAGTAAGAGCAAATTACAGCAGAGCGATTAATAAAAAATCTCGATATGCAGAAAAAGGTGTAGTGAAATTATGGGAATTCATGAGCGCACAACCAAATGCCGGAACTATAAAAATCAATATTGCACAAAAACCAGTCACACGTCATTCTGCTCAGCGCAAGGTTCCCGGGCCGAAGCCGGGTAGTTGTATCGTTTGAGAACTGTTTTTCCACGACACGCCTGTACACTACTCCTCCGTTCGGATTCACTATACGTTCAAGGTGTCAAAATTTACATGCGGTTACCCTGCAAGTTTATAATTCACAACTTGACATAAAAAACACAGGATGTTAAAGGGCATATCAAATGTTCGACCAGTCGGGGCGTAGCGCAGTCTGGAAGCGCACTTGAATGGGGTTCAAGGGGTCGGAAGTTCAAATCTTCTCGCCCCGACCAAAATTTATCAGTGAAAAAAGCGGGGCGAGAATTTGGCTGACCCGCTTTTTTTATTTAAAAGCTGAGACCTTTGGAAAACCGATGATACGTATTTTTGAATCTGCAGGGAGGCCGTTTGTAGCTTTTGTTGAAGAATTCGGCAGAATTTTACTCCTGTTGATCTCCGCAACAGCATGGCTGTTTCGTCCTCCGTTCCGTTTTAGAGTTGTTTTAAAGCAGATGGAGTTTGTCGGAGTCAAATCGATTACCGTTGTGTTGATTACAGGAGCTTTTACAGGGATGGTGCTTGCGCTTCAGACATATCATGGTTTCAGGATGTTCGGGGGTGAAGGCCTTGTTGGTTCGACTTTGACATTGGCCATAACACGTGAACTCGGGCCTGTCTTTACGGCTTTGATGGTAACAGGGCGCGCAGGCTCGGCCATGGCGGCTGAGATCGGCACCATGAAAGTGACCGAGCAGATTGACGCCTTATACACGATGTCGGTCAGTCCGGTTCAATTTTTAATAATGCCCCGCATTGTTGCGGGGATATTGATGCTTCCCGTTTTGACGGTAATATCGGATTTTATCGGTATTGTCGGGGGCTATTTTGTCGGAGTCAAACTTCTTAATATCAATTCCGGGATATTTATGGCCAGAATTGTTGAGATTGTAGATCTGGACGATATTTTCAACGGTCTTATCAAATCCGCCTGTTTTGGGTTAATACTTGCGCTTGTCGGGTGTTACAAGGGGTTTTATACAACAGGAGGGGCGGAAGGGGTCGGGAAGGCAACAACCCAGTCCGTAGTTTATGCATCGGTAGCGATACTGATAAGTGACTACTTTCTCACGTCGGTTATGTTCAGATGATTAAATTGGTAAAGGTGAGCAAATCTTTTAAGGGCCAAAAGGTGCTTGACAACCTGGATCTTATTGTTGAACCTGAAAAAATCAATATTATTATCGGCAGAAGCGGCAGCGGCAAGAGTGTTCTGTTAAAACATATTATCGGCCTTATCAGACCTGATTCAGGACAGATCTTTGTTGATGGGATCGACATTACAAAAATCAATGAAAAAACATTTAATGAGATGCGGAAAAAATTTGGGATGCTTTTCCAGGAGGCAGCGCTTTTTGATTCAATGACTGTCGGTGAAAATGTTGCATTTCCGATCAAAGAGCACAGGCACTTGTCCCAAAAAAAGGTTGATGAAATAGTTAACGAGAAACTGATCCAGGTCGGTTTAACCAATGTTGCACACAAAATGCCGTCTGAGCTTTCAGGAGGCATGAAAAAACGCGTCGGTCTTGCAAGAGCGATTGCGCTTGACCCTGAAATCATACTGTTTGATGAACCTACTACCGGCCTTGACCCTATCATGTGTTCCGCCATCAATAATCTTATCGTGCAAACGCAGGAGCATACAAAGGCGACATGTATTGTGATCAGCCATGATATCGAGTCGACTTTTAAAATTGCACATAAGGTGGCCATGCTGTATCATGGAAAGATTATTGAAGAAGGAATTCCAGGTGAAGTAAAAGTTTCCGGCAATCCTGTTGTCAGGCAATTTATCGAGGGAAGACAGATTGAACAATCCCCCAAACAAAAATAGATTGATTATCGGTTTTTTGACATGTCGAAACTAAGCGTAGAAGCAAAGGTTGGCTTTTTTGTTGTGATCGGGATTCTCCTTTTGGGCTATATGTCAATGAAGGTAGGCAAGTTTAGCTTTAAAAGAGGTTCCGGGCAGGATATTTCTGTTTTTTTTGATTCTGCATCCGGACTGTCAAAAGATGTTCCGGTTGAGATTGCAGGGGTCGAAGTAGGCAGGGTCCGTAAAATTTCTCTTAAAAACGGCAAGGCGCTGGTCACGTTGAGGATCAATCCCGACATAAAGCTTAGAAAAGATGTTAAAGCCGCTATGAGAACCAGGGGGATACTTGGAGATAAATATGTTGAATTGATTCCCGGATCTTTAGCCGCCCCCTTAATCAAGGCTGGCGAGCAGATCGTCCAGGCAGCGCCGGTAACGGATATGAATACATTGATGAACATTCTTGGTGAAGTTGCAATGAATGTAAAAAAACTGACAAAATCTCTTGCCAATGTTTTCGCAGGTGAAAAGGGTGAAGCCTCTCTTCGGTCGATCATGGACAATACAAACGAGATGGTTGAAGCACTTAACAGAACCGTTCAGGCAAACAACAAGGATTTTTCTGCAATAATTGCCAATTTTACCAGCTTTTCAGAAAGGTTAAAGGATATTGGAGATGCCAACAGCGATGATATCCGGGATATTGTGGCCAATATGCGTGCGGCCTCGCAAAGGATGGAAAGCCTTGTTGCCGGAATCAATGATATTACCGCAAAGATTAACGAGGGGAAAGGGAGTATAGGCAAGCTGGTTAACGACAAGGAGACCATCGATAGCCTGAACCGGTCACTTGCAGCTTTACAAAATATTACAGACAAGATTAACAGGGGCGAAGGGACCATAGGGAAGTTGATAAACGATGAAGAGACCGTGGACAATATGAATTTTGCACTTGCCGGCATAAATGATTATATTAAAAAACAGGACACGTTCCGGACATATTTTGATTACAGGGGAGAATACCTCTTTGACAGTGAAGAGACAAAATCTTATGTTTCACTCCGGATTCAGCCCAGGGAAGACAAATATTATCTTCTCCAGGTTATCGATGATCCGCGCGGCAGGGAAACAGTCAAGGATACAACCAGAACCATAGATGGTGTAACCACTACAGAGCACAAGGTTAAAGTCGATAGGGACGAGCTTAAGTTTTCTGCCCAGATTGCCAAACGGTATTATGATCTGGGCCTGCGCGGCGGAATTTTTGAGTCGACGGGCGGTGTCGGGATAGATTATTATTTTTTTAAAGACAGGTTGACACTTTCACTGGAAGCTTTTGATTTTGATCCTGACAGAAATGCCCATTTGAAATTCAAAGCCGACTTTAAACCTGTTAATCATATTTATATCTCTTCAGGCTTTGATGATTTTATAAGTGATGAAGGGAGAGAATCTTTTTTTATCGGAGCTGGAATCAGCTTTGCGGATGAAGACATTAAAACCTTCCTGTCGGATATTCCTATTCCCATGAATTAATCTGCCGGCTTATTTGCAGAGATTAACAAGCCAATGTATTCCCACTTAACTTCAGAAGATAAAATCAAACCTTTCAGGCTGGTCAAGTATTTTGCCTTTACAAGTCTTATAGTCATGTTGATAATGACGTTTTTGTTGACCGCAATCAATACCCACTGGGCAAAAACCATCCAGCAAAAGGAAAAGGAAAATTATGCCCTTTTGCTTATCGAAAATCTTAACCACCAGATTTTTATGCAGTTTTTGATTCCTGTTATGCTCAAATATGGCAAGGTTCAGCTTAGAAATAAAGAACAGTTTGACAGGATGGATGAAGTTGTCCGGAACACTCTTCACAGTTTCAAAATAGAAACGGTAAATATTTATGATATGAATAACATTATTTCATATAGTTTTGATAAAGAGCTGGTCGGCAAAAAAAATGCAGGGGGCGCGGGATATCAGAGAGCTATTTCGTGCAAATCCACCTCAACGCTGGTTCAAAGCGGCAACTTTTGGGAAATCCTTTTTGGATTTCCCAAAGAGAGTAAAGTTGTAACGCTTGCCCCTTTGTATGTGGAGAAGCCGGTTTCAAGGATTTCAGGCCATGTTCTGGGCGTTGTCGAAGTAGTGCAGGATGTATCGGATGATTATAAAAAGATATTTAAATTTCATACTCTTGTTGTTGTAACTTGCAGCGGTGTGATGGGTCTTCTGTTTTTAATCCTTCTCCTTGTTGTCAAAAGGGGTGAGGGAATTATCCAAAGACGCGCCATGGAAGGAATCAGGTTAAAAGAAGAGTTAAACCGCGCGGAACATCTGGCATCCCTGGGTGAAATGGTGGCGGGCGTTTCCCATGAACTCCGCAACCCCTTAGGAATCATAAGGAGTTCCGCTGAACTTTTAAAGAAAAAAATGTTTAGATTAGATCCCTCAAACACTTTTCCGGATATAATTGTTGAAGAGTCGAGCCGGTTAAATAATATAATAACCGATTTTCTGGATTTTGCAAAACCGAGGAATCCGAATCTGCGTGCTTGCAGTGCCGAGAAAGTCATTGAGAAGAACTTTGCATTTCTTGCCCCGCGGATCAAAGAACGTAATTATGTTATTCATAAACACTACCAGGATAATATCCCTGAAATCATGGGTGATTCCGACATGTTATATCAGGCATTTCTTAATATTCTGATAAATGCCTCGCAGAGTATGCCGGGCACCGGGCAAATCACCGTTGAAATCGTCTCAAACGGTAATATGGTAACCATACTTTTTGAAGATGAGGGGGGGGGCATATCAGAAAATATTATGGACAAGATATGGGAGCCTTTTTTTACCACAAAGGAGAAAGGCACCGGACTCGGCCTGGGTATAGTGAAAAGTATTATTGAGCTGCATAAAGGGACTATAGCGATTGAAAATCGGATCGACTGCGGCGTTCGGGTCACGGTAAAATTGCCGATAAAGAGTTAAAGTTTTAGTTTTTAAGGGAGGCAGACATGGAAACCGTCCTTATTGTAGATGATGAAAAAAATTATCCGCTGATATTAAGCGCTGTTTTGGAAGAAGAGGGGTATGAAACATTGACCGCCAACAGCGGTCGGCAGGCGCTTGAAATACTGAAAAATTCCGATGTTGACCTGGTTGTGACGGATATGAAAATGCCTTCCATGGACGGCATAGAGCTGCTTGAAAAGATCAAGGTTAAAGATTCGAGCCTTCCGGTTATCATGATGACGGCTCACGGCACTGTTGAAAAAGCGGTGGATGCGATGCAGAAAGGCGCTCACAATTATATACTCAAACCTTTTGAAAACGAAAAGCTGGTCATTTATGTAAACAAGGCAATGGCCATGTATCGGGTCATAAAGGAGAACAGAGAACTTCGACAAGCCGTTAAATCCCGATACTGT
>JAUVKB010000074.1 GCA_030596405.1 Deltaproteobacteria bacterium | reverse complement strand
CTCGCCGGAGCTTTTGACAGTTAAAAAATAAGGCATAAGGTTTCCTGGCTTGCGAAGATCGCTTTTTCAAGCAATCTTTCTGCGCCTTCCCGTCTTTTTACGGACAGTGGCTTGGTACAGATCTACGCACACAGTTGCGGGGCAGCAGCGGCTTTTAACCGCTTTCCCTTATTTAAGGCCTTTGCAAAATTAAACAGTTTGTAAAAACAACATCTTGCAAAAACCTTTTGTTTGCCTATTTTATTTCAAAGAATAATATCTTATATTTTTGTTAAATGCTTGCACTATCTTGCTTTTTTATTTAAAGGCCCAATTTAATAATCAGATGCCTATGTCTAAAAGGTTTGTCACACCATAGCGCTGATTTGACCCCTTGAAAAGATGTTCCGCCTTAGTTATATTAATAAGGTCATATATATTTAGACGTTTTTCTTCTCATTTGCTATAATACTTAATATAATATCACTTAAAATAAAAAGTTGTATCAACAACAACATCAACAACAAAGGAGTGATAAAAATGGACTCTGAACCGAATCTGTTTTCCAATCTTCCTCAACGTTTAGCCGGTCTCGGGGATCTTGCCGCAAATCTGTGGTGGAGCTGGCATCCTGAGGCAAGAATGCTTTTTAAGATGATTGACCGCCAGGCATGGAAAGAAAGTGTTCATAACCCAATCAAGATGATTCGAGATCTTCCATGTAAAATTTTAGAATCGGCAGCCGGTGACAGAGAATATCTCCGGCATTATGATGTAGTGCTTTCGCAATTTAATAAATATATGGAGAAAAAAGGATGCTGGTTCCTAAACGAAACCAGCGGTCCGGACATTCCATCTATCGCCTACTTTTCGGCCGAATATGGATTGCACCATTCCATACCCTTTTACGCGGGCGGGTTAGGATTTCTGGCCGGTGATCATCTCAAGGAATGCAGTGATCTGATGGTGCCTCTAATTGCAGTAGGGTTTATGTATCCTGAAGGTTATGTGCGGCAGCTCATCCGTGAGGATGGATGGCAGGAAAGCATGGATCAAACACTGGATCGGGATGCCGCATCGATTTCCAGAGTTCTTAACGAAAACGGACAGCAGGTTGTGGTCAGGGTTCCATTGATCGAGCCTTCAATTCATGTGGCCGTGTGGAAAATCGCCGTTGGCCTGGTTGACCTTTACCTGCTTGATACGGATATAGAAATAAATGACCCATGGAACAGGGGGATATCGGCTCATCTCTATACCGGCGATATCGAACAACGGCTGCGCCAGGAAATAGTTCTCGGCATTGGTGGGTCAAAGGTATTAGGGACGCTTGGGATAAAACATGCTGCGGTGCATTTAAATGAAGGATATGCTGCTTTTGCCCTGATGGAACGGATCAGGGAACGGGTTCAAGAAGGATTATCTTATGAAGAAGCGCTTAACCAGGTCCGCCGCACAAGCATTTTTACCACCCATACCCCTGTTCCCGCCGGTCATGATGTTTTCCCATTTCAATTGATTGAAAAATATTTTTATTCCTACTGGCCGTCATTAGGACTAAGCCGCGACACATTTCTCCAACTGGGAGTCCACCCTGAAACGCCTGATACCGGGTTTAATATGACGGCTCTTGCCCTCAGATTGTCTAAGCACATAAACGGCGTCAGCAAACAGCATGCTAAAATAACGCGCGGCATGTGGCATTGCCTCTGGCCGGATGTATCTGAAAACAAAGTTCCGATCGATCATGTAACCAACGGCATTCACGTACCCACATGGATAGAACCCAAAATGGAGCTCCTTTTCAATAAATATTTTGGTGCCGGCTGGCTGGATGATCATGACAACCCTCTTGTTTGGGAATTTATAGAGGAAATCCCGGATGAAGAATTGTGGAAAACCCATTACTGGTTAAAAATTAAATTGATAGACGCGATACGGGAACGAACCCGTCGCCGATGGTTCAAAGACCGCATAAGCCCCTCGGCCGCTGTGTCAGGCGGAATATTGATGGATCATTCGATATTAACTATCGGTTTTGCCCGCCGTTTTGCATCATATAAGAGAGCCGACTTGATTTTTTATGACATGGAACGCTTAAAAAAACTTTTAAACGACCGGTGGAGGCCGATACAGATTATCTTTGCGGGCAAGGCTCACCCTGATGACGATCCCGGCAAACGGATTCTCCAGAAAATAGTTAGTGCATGCAAAAATCCTGAAGTCGGGGGACGAATCGCTTTTGTGGAAAATTATGAGGAGCAAATAGCTCAATACATGGTCCATGGTGTGGATGTCTGGTTAAACAATCCGATGCTTAACATGGAAGCGAGCGGTACCAGCGGAATGAAAGCCGCCTTGAACGGTGTGCCTCATTTAAGTATTATTGACGGCTGGTGGAAGGAAGGTTACAACGGCAAAAACGGCTGGGCATTCGGCGAAAAAAAGGAAGATGACGATCAAGACAGGACCGATGCCGAGGCGATGTATCAAATTATAGAAGAAAAAATAATCCCTCTTTATTATAGATGCTCAGATGATAGTATTCCCCACGCCTGGGTTAAAATCATGAAGGAATCAATCAAGAGCAACGCTCCCAGGTTCTCTGCCCGCCGGATGGTCAAAGAATACATCCGAAAATTTTATACTGATGCCTTGAAAGAAACGTTTTGAAAAATACATGGGAGGATAACTAACTGCTTTCATACGACTTTTGGGGAAAAAGCCGCATGAAAGTTTTTTATACAAATTCGCATTACCTACCCTATTACACAAAGCACATCATTTTTGGCTACGGAATCACCGCCGCTGCAATTTATTGCTTTGAGAGTGCCGCTTACAGGCGCTGGAAGCTCATTTTCCATCTTCATCGCCTCTAATATTACCAGCGTCTCACCTTCGCTTACCGAGTCCCCCACATTCTTTTCATAACTGATAATAGTGCCGGGCATTGGAGCCATTAGCGGAGTCCCTTCAACATCGTTCATAACACTTCTCCTTTTTTTGTTAATTATATTTCATTTTCAATCAATACATTGCAGGGCTATAACAATAATTATCCTATCACACAAAGCACGTCGCCTTTAGCAACGTTATCTCCACTGCTAAAATTGATTGCCTTGATGGTGCCGTCTGCTGGAGACGGAAGTGCATTTTCCATCTTCATCGCCTCTAATATTACCAGCGTCTCACCTTTGCTTACCGAATCGCCTATCTTTTTCTGATAACTAATAATCATGCCCGGCATCGGTGCGGCAAGGGGCGTACCCTCGGCTGCATCCACTGCTTTAGGAGCTGGTTTTTCAGGCGGAGCTGCCGGTGCCGGGCTGGCGGCCGGTGCCGCTGCCGGAACACGCACAGGAGCCGGCATTTGGCCAGGAGGCTGCTGAACATAGCTAACCATTGGCGAGCCGCCGATTTCTTCTACGCCGACCTCAAAATATTCATCATCCACAAACACTTTGAATTCGCGAAGATCATCACCTTTTAAAGGAACCTTTTTTTCATCTTTTTCAACCAGTTTTCCTGCCTTGGCTTTTTCAATAAGCTCCTGTTCTGCTTTAGCCTCTTCCAGTGTCTTTGCCTTAACTTCCGCCGGTGGCTCTTCCTTTCCGTATTTCCACTTTAAAAACCGTTTTCCGGTAACAGGATAGATTGCATAAATAAGTTCATCATCCAGGTCAACCGCAAGACCCTTGACATCTTCTTTGGCCTTTTCGAGTTCAGGTTCTAAAACTTCAGCAGGCCTGCAGGTAATCGGGTCTTCTCCTCTGGGGTATCCCTTAAGGGCTTTTTTCTGAACCGCGGCATCAATAGGGACGGCTGTTTTTCCATATAAACCGTAACATAAATCTTTTACCTGGCCGGTAATCATCTTATACCGTTCTTTTTCATCGTCAAACAAAACATTGTTGACGGTCTGAATGCCTACAATCTGGCTTGTAGGTGTAACAAGCGGAATTTGTCCAAGCTCTTTTCTGACCCTGGGAAGTTCAGCATAAACCTGGTCAATTTTATCAAGAGCATCCATTTCTCTTAATTGATTAACCAGATTGGAAAGCATGCCGCCGGGAGTCTGGTGAAGAAGGACATTGATATCGATAATAGAAAGCTTTGTTTCATTAAGCAGATGACGATATTTAGGGATAATGTCTCTTTCCAGGATTTCGTTTATGGCTGCCATAGCCTTTATATCAAAACCCGTGTCTCTGTTTGTTCCAAGAAGCGTCATTACAAGCGGTTCAATTGCAGAATGCGACGTGCGGTAAGCATAAGGCGACATGCAGGTATCAACAATGTCCACACCTGCTTCCACCGCCTTTAATTGCGTCATCGGCGCCATACCGGAAGTAAAATGGCTGTGCAGATGGATCGGGATAGAGACCACCTTTTTTAACGCCTTGATAATGGCGTAGGCATCATAAGGAGCAGCCAGGCCCGCCATATCTTTTAAGCAAATCGTATCAGCCCCCATATTTTCCAGATCTTTTCCCTTTTTAACATAGTAATCAAGATTATAAACATCTCCGCCAAGCCGCGGTTCCGTCATTGTATAACATATACAGCCCTGAAAGTGTTTTCCACATTCCTTTATTACCTTAACAACCGTTTCAAAATTCCGATAATCGTTAAGCGCGTCAAACGTCCTGAATATATCCATGCCGTTTGCAGCGGCTCTATCGACAAACGCACGTGCAACATCATCGGCATAATTTCTGTATCCTACCAGGTTTTGTGCTCTAAGCAGCATGGAAAACGGTGTTTTTTTGGCATATCGTTTTAATGTCCTGATCCTTTCCCATGGGTCTTCGTTTAAAAAACGATGCATGGTATCAAAGGTTGCGCCTCCCCATGTTTCCAATGCCCAAAATCCTATTTCATCCATCTGTTCGGCAACAGGAATCATGTCTTCGGTGCGTCCCCTTGTGGCAAAAAGCGACTGATGACCGTCTCTAAGAGTCAAATCCATGACCTTAAGAGGATTTTCGGCTTTTGGCCTGTCCTTTCTATAATCCATCGAGGTTATTTTTAACTGATTGTGGTCGCTCATGTTATGGCTCTCCCCTTAAAAAATGTTTTTATGACTTTTTATAAAAAGCTTTCATCTGCATTAGACTGCGCCTTTGCATTATGTCCATACGGCTGCTGATACCCCATAGTTTAAACGGGGGGGCCGAACCAGCCGTATTATTATACGCAGCGGCCTGCATAGAAGCAGCTTCTTCTGCCGTCTTGATATAAGTCATTACCGCTGAAATAGCGGCAAGAACCTTTTTCTTGTTATCCATTTGATCTCCTAAAATTATAATGGAATATTCCCGTGCTTCTTCTGGGGCCTGGTTTCCCGCTTGCCGCACATTATCTCCAGGGCATCGATCAGGCGGGGCCGTGTATCACCCGGCACGATTACGGCATCGATATAGCCTCTGTTTGCAGCGCAATACGGATTAGAAAAGAGCTCCTCATATTCACTGATTTTTTCCTTCCGCTTTGCAACCGGATCATCAGCCGCATTAATCTCTTTTCTGTGGATAACATTGGCCGCGCCTGAAGCGCCCATGACGGCGATTTCAGCGCTAGGCCAGGCAAAAGCCATGTCGGCGCCCAGATCTTTTGAGCACATCGCAAGATAAGATCCTCCGTAATCCTTACGGGTAACTAAAAGCAATTTAGGAACCGTTGCCTCTGAATAACTCCAAAGAAGCTTTGCGCCGTGACGGATGATCCCTCCCCATTCCTGCTGGCTTCCCGGCAGGTAGCCCGGCACATCCGCTATGGTGAGAAGGGGGATGTTAAAAGCGTCACAAAACCGTATAAACCTGGTGGCCTTGTCCGAAGCGTCGATATCGAGACAACCTGCAAGCACCTTGGGCTGATTCGCTATAATACCTACAGCCCTTCCCCCGAGTCTTGCAAAACAGATTATCATATTAGCTGCATAATACTTATGGGGCTCAAAAAAATCTCCGTTATCAACAATGGAACGGATAACATCCTTCATGTTATATGATTTGTTCGGCTGGTCCGGAATGATGGTATTAAGAGTCGGGTCTGTACGCCGGGGGCTGTCTCCCGTATCAATAACGGGAGGGTCTTCCATATTGTTTGAAGGCAGATACGACAAAAGTTTTTTAATCTGATTGATGGCGTCTTCATCACTCTCACACGCAAAGTGCGCAACCCCGCTCTTTGTATTGTGAGTCATGGCCCCGCCAAGGTCCTCGAAGTTTATATTTTCCCCTGTTACCGACTTGATAACCTCAGGACCGGTAATAAACATGTAACTGCTCTTTTTTACCATAAAGACCCAGTCGGTCATTGCGGGTGAATAAACCGCGCCCCCGGCTGTCGGGCCCATAATCGCTGAAATTTGCGGAATAACACCGGAAGAATTTGAATTGCGGAAGAAAATCTGGCCGTATCCGGAAAGAGCGTCAACACCTTCCTGTATCCTGGCTCCCCCGGAATCGTTAATGCCGACAAAAGGGACACCGGCTTTTAGCGCAAGATCCATCGCCTTACAGATCTTTTTTGCATGCATTTCACCAAGGCTGCCGGCTCTGGAGGTAAAATCCTGGGAATAAGCAAAAACAGGCCTGCCCTCTACAAGACCGTGTCCCGTGACTACCCCGTCGGCCGGGATGTCAACTTTTTCCATACCGAAATTTACGCACCGGTGCGTAACAAACATATCGATTTCCCGAAAAGTTTTCGGATCAAAAAGACAATTCAGTCTTTCACGGGCAGTCAACTTCCCCTTCTCATGGTGTTTTGCAACAGCTTTTTCGCCACCCATTGTGAGAATCTTTTCTTCACGGTTCTTTAAATCCTTGATTTTATCTTCTACGAGACCCATCATTAATTCCTTTCACATCTAAACGGCCAAATTTATAAAACCAATTTGCAAATATTAAATATTACCCATTTTTTAATTATAAGGAAAATTTTTAAAATATAAATTTTAGTTTTCTGCTACTTAGCAATTATTGTCAAGAAAAAAAAGCAGCTTGTATGCCGCAAGTGTGGGCGCAGTTATGCCTTCCCGCACCTCCTTTGCAAGTTTTGGAAGCAATTTTTTAACATTTGGATTATTATAAAAATGTTCTTTGAGCCCTTCTTCAACTAGAGACCACATCCAGTCAAGAGCCTGTTTTTTTCGTTTGTCCTCCAGCTCTCCGGTAACGGCAAGCTTTTTTCTGTGCCCTAAAACAATTTCCCATATCTCATCTATGCCGGTCGTATTCAAGGCGCTGCATATAAGCACAGGCGGCGTCCAGGTTGGGGATGAGGGGTTTAAAAAGTGCAGGGCTGTTTCATAATCCTTTCGAGCCGTTTTTGCTTTTTCAATATTATCGCCGTCCGCCTTGTTAACGGCGATGGCATCTGCAAACTCTAGAATCCCTTTTTTAATCCCCTGAAGTTCATCCCCGGCGCCGGCCAGCATCAATACCAGAAAAAAATCGACCATGGAAGCCACAGTAGTTTCAGACTGGCCCACGCCTACTGTTTCAACGATCAGAACATCAAAACCTGCGGCTTCGCAAACAAGCATTGTCTCCCTGGTTTTTCTTGCAACGCCTCCCAGGGTGCCGCCTGAAGGAGACGGCCGGATAAACGCCTTTTTTTCAACAGACAGCCTTTCCATGCGTGTTTTGTCGGCCAGTATGCTTCCGCCGCTCCGTTTGCTGCTGGGATCAACGGCAAGGACTGCGACACGGCACCCTTTTTGAACAAGACGCATGCCGAGACTCTCAACAAAGGTGCTTTTCCCTACTCCCGGCACCCCTGTTATTCCAAGGCGGACCGCCTTTCCCGTACAAGGGAGCAGACGGTCGACAATGCTGCGCGCCATGGCCTGATGTGAAGGGAGCGAGCTTTCAATCAGGGTAATGGTTTTTGACAGGATGCGCCTGTTCCCCTCAACAACACCCTGGACGTAGTCCTGAATTTCACCGGGAATCATTTTATCTTCTGTTCAAGCACGTTAAGCACCTGGTTGGCGGAATCGGTTACAGCGGTTCCAGGGCCGAATATCGCCACTGCTCCTGAGTCATAAAGAAAATCATAGTCTTTCGGAGGAATAACCCCGCCGACAACGACTAAAATATCCTCGCCGCCTTTTTCTTTAAGGGCCTTTATCAACTGTGGCACCAGAGTTTTGTGCCCCGCGGCCAGACTCGACGAGCCGACCACATGAACATCGTTTTCAACAGCCATTTGAGCGGCTTCCTCCGGAGTCTGAAACATGGGGCTTATATCCACGTCAAATCCAAGATCCGCATAGGCTGTGGCTATCACCTTGATACCACGGTCATGACCATCCTGGCCCATCTTGGTCACAAGCATCCTTGGTCTTCTTCCTTCCTTTTCAAAAAAATCGTCAGTCCTTTTTCTTATGGAATCAATAACTTCGCTGCCGCCGTACTCTGAGGAATATGCGCCCGATATGCATTGGCTTGTTGCCACATACCGTCCAAAAACCTTTTCCAGGGCATCTGAAATTTCTCCTACCGTCACCCTGGCTCTTGCAGCCGGAACACATGTTTCCAGCAGATTCCCCCCTGATTCCGCACAGTTGACAATGGCCTCAAGAGCCTTTTTAACGTCTGAATCATTCCGTTTTGCCTTGATCTCTTTGAGTTTTGCAACCTGCTCCTCACGAACAGCATCGGAAATTTCAAGAACATCAATAACGCTGTCTTCTTCAATTTTATACTTATTAACGCCTACGATAACGTCTTTACCCTGGTCTATCCGGGCCTGTTTCCTGGCTGCGGATTCTTCGATTCTCATTTTCGGCATCCCCGATTCAATGGCCTTGGCCATTCCGCCCAGTTCTTCGACCTCTTTTATGATCTTTTTTGCCTCCTGGACGATCCCGTTCGTCAAAGACTCAACATAATAAGAGCCGCCAAGCGGATCAACCACATGACAAATCTGGGATTCTTCCTGGACAAGGATCTGGGTATTTCTGGCGATTCTTGCTGAAAAATTGGTGGGAAGACCGATAGCCTCATCAAAAGAGTTTGTGTGAAGCGACTGGGTTCCGCCCAGGACCGCCGACATGCATTCAAGAGTAGTGCGGATAATATTGTTGTAGGGATCCTGCTGTGTCAAACTCCAACCAGACGTCTGGCAATGTGTCCTCAACATGAGAGATTTGGCATTTTTTGGATTGAATTGACTGACAATGTCATGCCACAGAAACCTGGCCGCCCTTAACATAGCTATATCCATAAAAAAGTTCATTCCAATGCCGAAAAAAAACGACAAACGAGGCGCAAACTTGTCGATATCCAGGCCGGCTGCAAGCGCAGCTTTTACATACTCAAGTCCATCGGCCAATGTAAACGCGGTTTGAAGGACGGAATTAGCTCCCGCCTCCATCATATGGTAGCCGCTTATACTCACGGTATTGTATTTCGGCATGTTGTTGGAACAGTATCCGATAATATCGGAAACTATCCTCATTGAAGATTCGGGAGGATATATATAGGTATTTCTCGTCAGGTATTCTTTTAAGATGTCGTTTTGTATCGTGCCTGAAAGTTTTTCATGGGTTACCCCCTGTTCTTCAGCGGCTACGATATAACTTGCAAGAACCGGCAATACAGCGCCGTTCATTGTCATGGAAACAGACATTTGATCGAGCGGAATCCGGTCAAAAAGTATTTTCATGTCCTCCACGGAATCAACGGCAACACCGGCCTTGCCGATATCACCGACAACCCTGGGATGATTTGAATCATACCCTCTGTGTGTTGCAAGATCGAAAGCTATGGAAAGGCCTTTCTGACCGGCGGCAAGATTTTTTCTGTAAAAAGCATTGGATTCCTTTGCCGTTGAAAAACCGGCATACTGACGGATGGTCCATGGCCTTCCGGCATACATGGTGGCTTTCGGCCCTCTGACATAAGGCGCAAAGCCTGGAAGCGAGTTGACAAATTCTATATCTTCTATATCT
>JAUVKB010000026.1 GCA_030596405.1 Deltaproteobacteria bacterium | reverse complement strand
TATGGCCGAGTTTTTCCTCTGCCTCTTTGTTGATGGATGAAATAAATTTTTCGGTAAAAAAAGATCTGTCATTATTGGAAACGATTATTTTTTCATTTCCTGAAACTGTTCCCTTCAGCGCCATGGACTTAAGAAAATTTGCGTATAATTTTTTATCATTCTTTATATAGTCACACAGATATGCATGGATTTTTTCCATGATTTTTCTTTTTTCCCTTAGAATATCCTTTTTAAACTCCATATATGCGGATGACTTTAAGCGGTTAAGTTCAATCAGATACATCCTGTCAATTTCATCCTGATATTCCAGGGCAACCTTGTTTAACCTTTCTTTGTTCTCTTTGCTCAGCGTTTCTGCTTTGAGCCTGGCATTTTTTTCTATCTCTTTTGCCTTTTTTTCAGCTTCCAGGATTATCTTTTCGGAAACTTTGTTCATATATATCATCCCCATATCAAACTGCCTGGTCTTAATATTTTGGTCTTGATATTCCC
This sequence comes from Deltaproteobacteria bacterium, assembly GCA_030596405.1. Lineage (GTDB taxonomy): Bacteria > Desulfobacterota > Desulfobacteria > Desulfobacterales > JAUVKB01 > JAUVKB01. Next base: position 14,723 of record JAUVKB010000026.1, on the reverse strand, counting down.
AAGCCATAAGAGGCCTTATGGAGTGAATTTAATGCCGTTTAAAAGAAAAAATGTGGTTAGCAGCCCTAAAACAGCATAGGTTTCCACCATCGCCGCAAAGATAACAGACTTCATTCCCTGTTCACCCTGTTTGGCAACCAGATGAACCCCTGCAGTGCATACCTTGCTTTGATAGAGCGCTGAAACAAGCCCTGTAACAGCTATCGGCAGACATGCAAGAAATATTTGAACCCCCTCAGTAACAGCAGGAGAGTTTGCGGCTTGCCCAAGAAAACCTAATTTTATAATAACAAGAAAGGCTGCAATGAAACCATAAAATCCCTGTGTTCCGGGAAGTACGACCAGAAGAAACAGGCTGCCGAATTTTTCCGGATCTTCCCGTAAAACCCCTGATGCAGCCTGGCCGGGCCGTGTAATGCCGATTATTGAACCTATGCCAGGCACAAAAGCAGCAATTCCGGCGCCGGCAATCGCTATTGCCAAACCGATATTATTTTCCATTTTTTATACTCCTGAAATATTATATAATTTTAAAATACCTGTTAGCGCAGGACAAAGGGGTGAACTGCTGCCCGCCCCCAACAAAAAATTTTGAAAAAAATTCCACATATTGAAGGCGCAGGGTGTGAACAAAAGCTCCAAGCATATTTATGGCCATATTAAATAAATGTCCTGCTGCCAGAGTGCAAATGGTAAGTAAAATTCCCACAACAGGGACATCATACATCATAAACGCTATTGTATTTACAGCCATGGCTATGCCGGCTGTTACCATGCCAAGCGCCATTAATCTTATGTAGGAGAGTATGTCGCCGAGATAGGAAAAAATACCGCTGAGCACAAACAGCTTAAGCAGACCCGTAAAAAATCTTAGGAAAAGCCCTTTTTCATCCCTTGCTGAAAATAGAATAATAACCCCGGACATAAGCGAAAGAATTAAATAGGCCGGTTTAGCAAACGAGGCATTAAAAGGCGGATAATAAGATGCTGTAAGCGAGGTCTGCACACATATCTGAGTTGAATAGATAATAGTAACAATGGAACCTAATATTAAAATCCAGGTGATATTATCCACAAGCGCATCCATTATTTTTTTTTGGCGGATATTTCCGATAAAACCCAGGGCAAGGCCCGCAACAACATGAATAAGCCCGAAAAAAAGAACCAGCCTGAAAAAAATCATAGGTTCTTGCATGGGATCGAACCATGTTGCCTTTTCTCTTAAACCCGCAAGATAAGGCTGATTCAAAAACGGCGCTTCGGTTCTTAACAGATCCCCGAATATGCCGCCTGTAAGCAGACCCGCAATAATTGAAAATATGCCGCCCCAGAAGAGAATCCAAAGAATCTCGGAATCACGTTTTAACAGCCGGAGACCTGTTAACGATAAAATGGAAAGTATCAGCCCATAACCTGCGTCAGTTAAACATATGCCGAAAAACACCGCAAAAAATATTGAAACAAAGGGGCTTGGGTCTGTTGATTGATATGATGGACAGCCGTAAAGCCTTGTTATAAACTGAAACGGCGCAAAAAGTTTAATGTTTTCAAAGGCTGTTGGCGGGGAGTCCTGATCGGTCATCTCAGGCTCTTCAAATATAACCGTGTCATAAGAGAACACGAGGGATTTTAATTTTTTTAAATCATACTGTTTTATCCATCCGGCAATAATAAAAGCGTTTCCAGTGAGTAAAGATTGCATGGAAATTCTGTTTGCCCCACAAAGATTACTCTGCTTTTCTATTAAAATACGCAGATTATCTAAATCTTCCAAAAGTATTCCTGCGCTTTTTATGAACTCTTCGCTCTCAATCTTAATCTCATCCATCCTCCTTAAATTATTTTTATACTTTTCTTTTGGGGAACAGTTCAAAGGCGGAATATCAATTTCAACAAAGCCTGTTTTCTTTAATTTTTCATAGGCTTCCCTGCTGTTTTCAGCGTAAATGGCAATAAGGACAAAGCTGTTTTCATTGAATACTCCAAGAATTTCAAAATCCAGATTTTCAATATCTTCAAGCTGCTTTACGCTTTTATTCGAAACCCTTCCTATAATTATATTGGCATGTCTTTTTATGCCTGTATCTTTTATGGGAATTTCAATCTCTTTCCATGCATAGAGCTTTTTGTTTTCATCTGCCAGGTTTTTTTGTTCCTCGTCGAGATATATGAGCCTGCTCTTTATGCGGCTTGATGATTCAAGAAGCTTTTGGGGATTAAAGGTCTTTACAATATTCTGATAATAGAATCTTTTGACTGTTGGGGGAGGTTTTAGCAGTTTTTGAACGAAGGTCTCTTTTGGGATAAACTGCTCTAAAAATATCCGGGATTCTTCCAGCCTGCCAAAAAAGCCAGAACTATCCAAATCAGAACTATCCAAATCAGAACCAGCCAAATCAGAACCAGCCAGATCTGAGCCAGAGGGGTCAGAATCATATATGCCTGAGTTTTGAGAAATGCCGCTGCAAAAGTTTTCCTGAACGCAGGTCTTTGCAATATCACTTATATGGAGTATGGATGCATATTGCAAATCTTCCACAAAAGATTTCATATCAGAAGAATGACCTGCAATCAGCACCTTTGTCATCTTACTGAACGGCATAATAATCTTTACCCGATTATTTTTTGAATGATAAACTTTGTGACTTTGTCTCTGTTTTTTTCAGCGTTTTTACTTATCAGCCTGATTTGTTTTTCTTTGATAATTTTTTTCTCGGAGTTTTCCATGAGAAACGATTCCATGGCCTTATGAGCAACATCCTTTTTTACCAGCTTAAACTTTTCTGCAAGTTCATTTAACTTTATTTTATATTGATCTCCAATAGATTTAAGTTTCTTATTGTTATTTTGCTCCGCCTTTTCAATAAGTTCAGAGGCAAGCCCTTCGGCTTCTTTTATGTTTTCTATAAGGTTTTTGGCCATTTTAATCTGTTAAAATTCAGTAATGTCCGGTCAGGTCTTGCAGGTGACCGGCTGAAAATACTTGAAAATTATCACAATCTTCCTTTCCTTAAAATAGCCACAAGAAGCCAAAATCCCATCATCGCGGCCGCAAGGAACCCGACGATTCCGATTACCGATATTCCATAAAATAAAGGGGGTGTTTTGGCTAAAACAATAAGGGCTGAACCGACGATAAGCGCTGCAATAACGATTGAAAAAGATATTCGGTTGCTTATCTGGTCATGGGTTGAAAGCATTTTTTCCAGGCCGTGATGTTCAAACCTGAAATTTAACTTCTGCTGCCTGATCATCCGCGTGATTTCAAGCAGTTCCTTTGGGAAATCCTGTACAAATTGAAGATGTTCCGATATGAATCTTATAATATCGCCTGTTATCCTTTTAGGATGAAACCGCGCGGCCTTGACCCGTTTAATAAACGGCGTGGCCCGGGTCGTCATGTCAAAATCCGGATCGAGCATCAGACCGATACCCTCTGTTGTGCTAAGCGCCTTCATCATGAGAAAAATATCAGGCGGTATCCTGAGGCGGTGACGAAAGGTGAGCTCCAGCATATGATGGAGAAGTTCACCCATATCGATTTCCTTTAACGGCTTGTAAAGATATTGTCCCATGAACTCGGAAATATCCTTTTCAAGCAGGCGGATATCAGGCTCTTCATCCCTTATCGCAATCTTTAACAGCACATCTACAGCCATCGCCGGATCCTCCCGGCGCGCCACACTGTCAAGCAAATCCACAAAATTTTCCCTGGTTTGCCGATCGACCGTGCCTGTCATTCCGAAATCAAGCAAACATATCACGTTGTCGGGCAGCACAAAAATATTGCCTGGATGAGGGTCTGCATGAAAAAAACCAAAGTCAAATACCTGTTTTAGTATCAAATCGGCGCCGCGAACGGTTAGCACCTTTCTGTCAAGCCCTGCCGCTTCTATCTTTTCGACCTCGGATATCTTGATGCCGTCAATATACTCCATTGTAAGAACACGCGAAGTCGAGACCTCTTGATAGACCTTTGGAATATATACGGTGGAATCGCTTAAAAAATTTCCGGCAAAACGTTCTATGTTCGTCGCCTCTATTGTATAATCGATTTCCTTTTCAAGAGTTTTTGCAAATTCTTCAACGATCTTAACCGGGCGATGCAGAGCCATCTCTTCTATGTGACGCTCCATAAGCGTTGCCAGATGAAGTATAATTTCAAGGTCAACGGTTATAATCTTCTTGATGCCGGGGCGCTGCACCTTTACCGCCGCCTTTTCACCGTTCTTTAATAATGCGACATGCACCTGTCCTATTGAAGCTGAAGCAAGAGGTGTTTTGTCAAACGACTCGAATATTTCTTCCGGAGGCAAACCAAGCTCCGTTTCTATAATTTCTTTGACATCACTGAAGGGAAAAGGAGGCACCTTGTCCTGGAGTTTGGAAAATTCTTTTATTAAATCGACCGAAACCAGATCGGGTCGTGTGGAAAGTATCTGGCCGAGTTTAACAAAGGTCGGTCCCAGTTCTTCAAAAGCCAGCCTGATCCTTTCCGGTCTTGAGAGCTTTTCCAACCTTTCGTGCCGTTTTTTCGAAATCATCTGAAGGCCGACTTCAAGGTACTGGTCTATTTTCAGCGATCCGACCAGATCGCCAAACCCATATTTAAATAAAATAGTGATAATTTGACGATAGCGGTTAAGATGACGGTAGGTACGGCCTATTATTCCGATTTTACGTATGCTCAGCATCTATAATCAGCCCTGTGATCTTGAATTTAACCTGATTTACCTGTTTTAATCTGTTTTGTCCGATGCTTTACCCGAATCCTTACCCAAGGCTTTTTTTAATTCTCTGATCTCATTTTTCAGCTCTTTAATTTCATCACGGCTTACGATATTCCCTTTTTTTAAAAGCGTTCTTACGGTTTTTTCCACCCGGTCTTCCATCTCTTTCTTCCCGGCATCATACCTTTTTTCAAGATCCCTTATAAACTTTTTTCCATCTCTTTCCGACATTTTACTCTTTTTTATAATATCTTTGGCCAAATCCTGCATTTCATCTTTGGTTTTAAGAGCAAAGCCGACGCCAACCAACATGCTTTTTTTAATAAGATCGATCATGACAACCTCCTTTTATCTGATTTGCAATCATAATACTGCATAATAGCCTCACACAATCCTTGTATGGTAAACGATTCAGCGGTAATATTAACGTCAAAACCGGCCTCTTTTGCCGTTTCGGATGTTACAGGCCCTATGCTCGCAATAGTCACATCACGCATCAGCGCGTCAATCCTTTCAGCCGGCAAAAGGGCTTTAAAATTTTTTACGGTGGATGAACTTGTAAATGTTACCAGATCGATTGCCCCTTCTTCAAGGCGCTGCAATAAAACGTCTTTATCCCTGCAAACCTTTGTCGTATAATATGCGGTCACCTCATCGACAACAGCGCCCATCTTTGTCAATTCCACAGGAAGAACAGGCCTTGCCTCTTTTGCGCGGGGAAGAAGTATCTTTTTGCCCTTTAAGTCTTTTGTTTTAAATGCTTTAACAACCGACTCCGCCCTGTAGCTTTCAGGAATAATATCAGTTTTTATCCCAAAATCAAAAAGTCTTTTTGCAGTTACCGGACCGATGGCAGCCGTCTGTATCGCGTGGAGCGCACGCACATCCAAACCTTTTTCAAAAAGTCGGTCAAAGAAAAATTTTACCCCGTTTACACTGGTAAAAACCAGCCAGTCGTAACCGGAAATATTTTCAATTGAACTGTCTAACGGCGCAGGATCATCAGGAAAAATCGTTTCTATGACGGGACATTCCAGACAGTCCGCGCCAAGATCGGCAAGAATCTTGACCAGTTCACCGGCCTGCTGCCTGGCCCGCGTAACAACAACTTTTTTCCCGAAAAGGGGACGGTCTTCAAACCATCTCATGGTTTTTCTCAAACCGACCACATCTCCCACAATAATAATGGCGGGAGCCTTTAGACCGGCTTCTTGCACCCGCTTTACAATCGTATCGAGCGTTCCGGTCACCGTGACCTGTTTAGGCGTTGTTCCCCAACGAACCAGGGCGACAGGAGTATCAGGCGGTTTGCCGTTATCAATCAGCCGCTCTGCAATATAGGGCAGATTTTTAACCCCCATTAAAAAAACGATCGTACCGATACCCTTTGCAAGCGACGCCCAGTTAATCCCCGAGCTGTTCTTTGACGGGTCTTCGTGACCGGTGACAAAGGCAAGAGTTGATGTAAATTTTCTGTGGGTCAGCGGAATGCCCGCGTAAGCCGCCGCTGCAATAGCGGAAGTAACGCCCGGCACTACCTCAAAAGGCACCTTTTCGTCAATCAATTCCTGTGCTTCTTCGCCGCCTCGACCGAATATAAAGGGATCGCCGCCTTTAAGCCGGGCAACCACAAGCCCCTGGCCGGCTTTTTTTTTGATCAAAGCGTTAATCTCATTCTGGGCAAGGGTGTGATCACCACCTTTCTTCCCCACATAAATAAGTTCGGCATCTTTTTTCGAATATTTTAACAGCGCAGGCGATGCAAGATAATCATAAATAATGACATCGGCGCGTTTTATACATTCTAAACCTTTTATTGTAATAAGCCCGGGATCACCAGGTCCCGCGCCGACAAGATAGACTTTACCGTTCATAATTTTAATGTATCTCTTTTTTAACGGTTTCTAAAATTTCTCCCGCCCCAAGAGAGAGAAGACGATCGCCAAGTTTTACTCCTATGGCCTCAGACGAATCAACAGGCCCTGAAATGGTCTCTTTAATAACGGTTGTTCCGGCAACATCCGCAACCAGCCCTGTTAACGTGAAAAGGTTGTTATCTATCTTCCCGTGAGCCGCAATCGGAACCTGGCACCCACCTTCCAAACGGTTTAAAAACGCGCGCTCTCCTAAAACAGTTGCTCTGGTTTCATAATGATCAAGACCGGAAATAATTGAGAAAATTATCGGGTCAGCCTCCCTGATTTCAATGCACAAAGCGCCCTGGCCGACTGCCGGCAGCATGACGTCTTCCCTGAGGTATTCTGTTATCCTGTCTTCAAAACCGAGCCGTTTTACACCTGCTGCAGCAAGTATTATGGCATCTAAATTTTCAGTTTCAAGTTTTCTGATCCGTGTTTCAAGATTTCCCCTTAAAGGCAATACATAAATGTCGGGACGCGCATGCAAAAGCTGCGCGCCGCGGCGAAGGCTGCTGGTGCCTATACGGGCTCCTGGTTTTAACTCGGAAAAAAGCGCCCCACTTTTAGAAATCAGGATATCCTCGGGTGTTTCACGTTCCGGGACTGCTCCGATGCAAAGTCCTTTTGGTATTATCGCGGGCATGTCCTTCATGCTGTGAACGGCAAGGTCGATACGCCCGCCGATAAGGGCCTCTTCGATCTCTTTAACAAAAAGCCCTTTGCCGCCGACTTTAGCCAGTGGCACGTCAAGAATCTTGTCTCCTTTTGTTTTAATAATGACAAGTTCAACAACATGTAAAGGATGTTTTTCTTCTAAAGCCGATTTAACCCAGTTTGCCTGCCAGAGAGCAAGCTTGCTTCCCCTTGTCCCTATTTTTATGGTCCCTATTTTTATGGTACTGATTTTTATGCTTCCGGTTTTTACTGTTTCATCCATCAGTGGCCACAACCTGCGCAACTTGAGGCTGTGCAACTGCCGCACGCCGACGACGATGCGGACGACGAGCTGATTGTCTCACCGCCGCTCCCCTTGCATACAAAGCCGCAGGCCGACATCAGCCTGCTTACTTTTTCGTTTCCGCATGTCGGACAATCAGGCTGTTCCTTTCCAAGAACAAGGCACTCAAAGTCCCTTCCGCAACCATCACAATGATATTCATATATAGGCATTTAACTTCTCCTTGCATTTAATTGTATTTAATTATACTTAATTGTTCAATGACCCCGGCTGCAATAAGCGGCAGCATAATTTCATGATGACCCACAAGATTAAATCCCCGGCCGCCCCCTGCGGTCGGCCTGTTCACGACATTGGTCATGGGCCTGTACTGCCTGATAAAATCCATATTAACAGTCGTAAAATCTTCCGCATGATATCCTAAGTTCCTCACAAGTGTAATCGCCTTTAAAAATACTTCCGGTAGAATTACAGCAGACCCTATATTCAGGTAAACGCCCCTGTCCAGGGTGGCAAGTACTGAGGCAAAAATCTTAAAATCCCTGTGTGTCGCCCAGCCGGCTGCTTCAGGATCAAATTCAGGATGCATATGTATGATGTCCGTTCCGATCGCAACGTGCACGGTTACCGGAACACCAAGACGCGCTCCTGCTGCAAGTATGCTTTTATCCAAAAACGGGAACTGTTTTTCAATCATAGCCATGCCGACCGATTCCCCAAGCCCCGCGGATTTTTCTTTCGCCTTTATAATAGCTTCACTTAAAAAAGCTCCGGTTTCATGGGCCATGCCGAATGAACCGCTTCCTATTGATGCCGCAACATCTTCGGATGTACGGCCTGTCATGGCCAGTTCAAAATCATGGATAATCCCGGCGCCGTTCATTGCAACTGCGGTAACGATACCGCGTTCCATAAGATCTATTATGACCGGATTCAGCCCGACTTTTATAACATGGGCTCCCATGCCTGTTACTATGGTTCTTTTATCCCCGGCTGCTTTTGCAATAGAAGATATAACCGCTTTTATGTCGCTTCCTGCAAGTATATCTGGAAGACTTTCCATAAAACTTTTAAACTTCGAACCCTCTTTCCATGGTTTTGCAAAATCGGCGGCGGCAACCTTGCTCTTTCGCTCACTTAAAGGGTATGTTTTAAGGCCGTTTAATTCTATCGGTTTAAAATGTTTTGACACGATTATTTTTTATCCTTATTATGAAATTCTTCGGGAAACAGTATCCTGTCAACAAGATCGCATAAAATATGCCCCAAAGTTATATGCGTCTCCTGAATCCTTGCCGTTATATCCGAGTCAACAAAAAATACCAGATCCGCTAATTCGGCCAGTTTGCCGCCGCGCCCTGTAAAAGCGATTGTAAATATCTCCATATCTTTTGCAGCCATGACAGCCTCAACCACGTTTGCTGAATTGCCGCTGGTACTGATACCTATGGCAACATCGTCCTTTTTGCCCAGCGCCCGGACCTGTTTGGAAAATATTTCGTCAAAATGGTAGTCGTTCCCGATGCTTGTTATTATGGACGAATCGGTTGTCAAGGCTATTGCGGCAAGAGGCGGCCGCTCGATCTTAAAGCGGTTGACAAATTCCGCGGCAATATGCTGCGCATCAGCGGCGCTTCCGCCGTTGCCGAAAACAAGGATTTTGTGGCCCGAGGCAATAGATGCAGCGACCATATCCGCGCCTTTTTGAACAGCTTCCATGTTGTTTTTTATAGATTTGTCTTTTACTCTAATACTTTCTTTAAGTATCTCCAGTATAATTTTTTTCATAGTTTATAATGCTGTTTGGGATGTTGTCCGGGCAATTTGGTTTTTAATATCTTCAATAAAAGAGTCGGAATCATGTTCCAGTGCCTTTGCGGCCTGAAACTCTTTTAAAGCATCCTCAAGTTTGCCCTGTTTAAGCAAAATCAGGCCTAGCCTGTGCCTGAAAAGACCGTTATCAGGCAAAATCTCTACGCTCTTCCGGCAAAAAATTTCAGCAATCTCAATATTTTCATCCTGAATATCAAAAAGGCGGCCAAGAGCGGAAAGGGATGCGGCATCATTCGGATTTTGTTTTACTGCATTTTTATATGCTGCTGTTGCCTCATCCGTCAGGCCGACAGCGTCACAGCACTCGCCTAAATATCGAAAAGCCATGGCAGATTCAGGTTTAAGGCGGGTTGCCTTTTCAAAAAACTCTTTTCCCGTCTCAAACTCATCTGATTCAAAGTGGAGTCTTCCGATCTGAAACACAGGCTCAAACATATCTTCTTTGATACCATATGCCTCCATAAAGTATTCGAGCGCTTTATCCTTGTTGCTCCGAAGCAGATTAGCAACGCCTTTATTATACAAAGCCATAATCTCGCCGGGTTCAAGCCATAAAGCTGTTTCAAATTCTTCTATGGCTTTTTCATAATCACCCAGTGTGCCGTAACATACACCGAGACTGTTGTGAATGTTATAATTTAAAGGATCGACAAGAAGCGCTCTTTTAAATTCCTTAACCGTATTGTCGATATCCCCTTGTTGATAAAACCTGTCAGCGCTTATATTCAGGCTCACGGCATCAAATGCCACAATACTGCCTGGACCAAAAAAGGCGGCATGGTCAAGGGCTTTAAGAGCGTTTTCAAGAATCAGGCTCTTTTTGTAATCAACAAAGGGATAAACCGCAACTCCTATCGAAACGGTTCCCGTTTGAATTTTCTCAAGATTTTTCTGAATTTTGACGGCTGTTTCCAGACAAAAGGAGACGGACTTTTCCGGCAAAAAACATCCCAACGTATCATTGTCAAGCTGCCCCAACAACCCGTTTTCGCACCTGCATACAGTATCAACAGCATCGGCGGCATGGGCATGTAAATCATTTTTGCCTTTTTGATTCGACACGTCCTTATTGTCATCAAAATCATTCTTGTCAAAATTGTCTATACGTATCGCCATGGCGCCGAATTTTAAAGCAGGATCAAGCCGGTTCATGGCATGATCTATGAAAGATTTTCCCAAAAGGGAACCTGCCATCCCCTTTGATAAATAATTTGACAAATCATTCAAATTTTCAGACATCCGCTCTCCAAACAACTCTTTTCGGTATTCCGTCATAATCAGGCCCTTTTGAGCATGTTGTTAAAGGCTTCTCCGATCATCTGCAGTTCATCATCCTGGACTGTCCTCAAATCCATAATAAACATATCTTCCTCTATTCTCCCTATTACCGGAGGTCTGTTGACGCGCATATATCTTTCTATGCTGTTTACCGACATCCCTTTAACCTTAACGCCTGCACATTTAGTCGGGATATCAAGCAGGGGAAGCGCGCCGCCGCCTGCTTTGGAAGAACGGTCGATGATCTTAACGCAAAGATTTAAGTTCCCTATATCCTCAAGTATCATGCCGAGCTGCCGCGCTTTTTCTTCGATTTGACTTATGGGAACAGTTAACATGCGCAAGGTTGGAATCTTTTCAAGTGCTTTATCCGGATCCCTGTAAAGTCGCATCGTGCTCTCTAATGCAGCCAGTGTCAGCTTGTCTATACGAAGGGCTCTGGTCAAAGGGTTCTGCTTTATTTTATCGAGGATATCTTTTTTGCCCACAATAATGCCCGCCTGGGGACCGCCAAGGAGCTTATCACCGCTGAAAGTTACCACGTCGGCCCCGCTTGCCACCGATTCCTGCACCGTCGGTTCCTTTGACATGCCGTATTTTGAAAAATCGATAAACGTCCCGCTCCCAAGGTCTTCCATGACAGGAATATGGTATTTAGTCCCAAGTTCAACCATCTCCTTAAGGGAAACACTCGCCGTAAAACCGACAATGCTGTAATTGCTTGTATGAACCTTTAATAAAAGCCCGGTATCATTTTCGATCGCATTTTCATAGTCCTTAAGACGTGTGCGGTTTGTTGTGCCGACCTCCTTTAAAATGCATCCGCTTTTTGCCATAACATCGGGGATTCTAAATGACCCGCCGATTTCTACCAGTTCTCCCCTTGAAACAACAACCTTTTTCCCACGTGCAATCGTTTCCAGACAGAGCAGCACCGCCCCCGCGTTATTGTTGACTACCATGGCGGATTCAGCGCCGCTTAATTCACATAAAATATCTTCAACACAACTGTAGCGTATGCCGCGTTTGCCTGCGGACAGATCAAATTCCAGATTTGAGTACCGGCCCGAAATCAGCAGAAGATTCTCAACAGCATCGGTAGAAAGCAGCGACCGGCCAAGGTTGGTATGAACAACAACTCCGGTGGCGTTTATGGTGTGCATGAGATTTGGCGACATTATACTTTCTGCAAGGCCTATGACCTTTTTAAGAATTTTTGAGACAATAAGATTTTTTTCCGTAAGATCATTTTCCGTGATATTTTGACGACCATCTAAAATTGCGTTTCTAAGATCATCAACAATATTGCGAATCGATCGAACCAGAACCGATTTTGGAATATTTTCAAAAAAAGGTTCGGTTTTTGAATGCTCAAGGATATTGTCTACTCCCGGAAGCATCCGTAAAAGGGTCTTTTTGTTGTCATTAACATCCATAGCTTATACTATTAGTAACTTGCAACTTGTTAAAATAAATGTTTATAACATGTTAAAGTTTACTGTTTCAATAAAAATTTACAAACTCAAACCAGATGAAGTCATAGAAACTTTTTTGCAAACAAAATAATAATTTATTAGGATTAAGAGATGAACAATATTCTTGTTACCGGAGGCTGCGGTTTTATCGGATCAAATTTTATCCGGTACCTTCTTTCGTCATCCGATTCCATCGGCTTTACCGGCAAAATTGTCAATATCGACCGGCTGACCTATGCAGGAAATCCTGAAAACTTAAACGGAATTGAAAAAAATTTTTCAGGCCGTTATTGTTTTGTAAAGGCAGATATTTGTGACCCGCAAATTGTTAACAAAATATTTAAAAAATACAAAATCGATACGGTCTGCCATTTTGCCGCAGAATCCCACGTTGACCGGTCAATAGTGAAACCGGATGCCTTTGTTAAAACAAACATTATCGGCACGTTTAATCTGCTTGAAGCGGCCAGGCTTTACCGTGACAGTCAGGTCCTTTTCCACCATGTAAGCACGGATGAGGTTTACGGCTCCCTTGGCACGGACGGTTATTTTACCGAAAATTCGCCTTACAGGCCAAGCAGCCCCTATTCCGCTTCCAAGGCAGGCTCTGATCACCTTGTAGGCGCTTACAGCAAAACATACGGCATTCCCGTAACAATTTCCAACTGTTCCAACAATTACGGCCCATATCAGTTTCCGGAAAAACTGATCCCCCTTATGATACTAAATGCTCTTGAAGGAAAACCTCTTCCGGTTTACGGCGACGGCAAAAATGTAAGAGACTGGCTTTACGTAAAGGATCACTGCAAGGCTGTCTGGGAAATCATGAAAAGAGGAAAGCGCGGCCAAACATATAATGTCGGCGGTCGTTGTGAGATGCAAAATATTGATGTCGTAAAAACAATATGTGATCTTTTAGACACAATGGTACCTATGCCCGGTTCTTTGCCGCGGAAGAATCTAATATCTTTTGTCAAGGACCGCCCCGGCCACGACCAAAGATATGCCGTCGATTTTTCAAAAATAGAAAAAGACCTGGGATGGACGCCGGACGAGTCTTTTGAAACCGGAATAAAAAAAACAATTAAATGGTATATTGACAACAAAGGCTGGACGGACAGGGTTAAAAGCGGAGAATATATGTCCTGGATCGACAAGCAGTACAATTTGTAATAACCATAGGGAACAGTCCATGAAAACAGCAAAAGACTATATAATTTTTCCATTGGATGTGCCGACTATCGGCGAGGCAAGGAACTATGTTAAACTTCTTTCAGAATCGGTCGGCATGTTTAAGGTGGGCCTGGAACTCTTTATAAGATACGGTCCTGAAATAATCAAGTTGATAAAAGATTCGGGAACGGCAAAAATATTTTTAGACCTAAAGCTTCATGATATCCCTGAAACTGTTTATCGCGCCATGAAAAGTATTGCCGGTCTGGACGTGTCATTTACAACGGTTCATTGCGGAGAAAATATCGATATGCTGAAAAAGGCTGTTGCCGGCGGGGCCGGCAGTGTCGCCGTCCTTGGCGTTACGGTGCTGACCAGCGTTTCAAATGAAGACATTTTTGCCGCGGGATTCAGGAAAGAATTTTCTTCCGACATGTCAAGACTTGTATTAAAAAGAGCTGCAACGGCAAAAGCCGCAGGCTGTGCAGGCATTGTCTGTTCAGGGCTGGAAGTAAAAATAATAAAAGAACATTTTGGGAAAAACTTTACTGCGGTAACTCCGGGGATACGCCCATTGCGGGATAATATAAAGCGGGATGATATAAAAAAGAACGACCAGAAGCGTGTGACGACACCGGCAGAGGCAATCAGGAATGGAGCCGATTACCTGGTGATCGGACGGCCGATACGGGATGCAAAAGATCCAGGGGCAGCAGCCGTCCGGATTGCAAAAGAAATTAAAAGTGAATTAAAATAAATCCCGATCATGGCACACGTTCAAACAGGCCTTGAAAGATTTATCGAATCATCACCGGAATCGATAAAAAACTTGCCGCACTCTTTTCACCTCAGCATGGTTTCTTTTCTGAAAAACAGGGCACATGATCGAGCATGATAATTGATCGTAAAACACACCTGTCTTTTATGATATTTATTCTTATAATATACTTGACTTTTCTGACATATTAGATATTTTTAAGGTTATGAAACGAGCAATTGACCGGATTCTAAAACAATGGAAAGACAGCCGCGTCAGGCAGCCGCTTATAATAAGAGGCGCGCGGCAAGTTGGAAAGACTTATTCGGTAACTGAATTTGGCAAAACAGCATTTAAAAATACTGTTTCCGTGAATTTTGAAGAACAGCCGGAATTAAGCCGCTGTTTTTCAGACTTTGATCCCAGGGGAATTATTGACCGATTATCCATTCTGACACGCATGACAATAAGCCCCGGACATAAATTGTTATTTCTGGATGAAATCCTGGAATGCCCGAAGGCGATTACTTCTTTGCGATATTTCCTTGAGAAAATGCCGGAACTTCATGTTATCGGCGCCGGATCGTTGATTGAGCTTGC
>JAUVKB010000119.1 GCA_030596405.1 Deltaproteobacteria bacterium | reverse complement strand
CATTACTTATAAAAATATTTGGCTTATAAAAATATTTGACACTTTTGCTGTGCCGGCCTGTTTGAAATGGAGGTTTGAAAATGGCTTTTGAAACTAAAGAAGAGGTTCTGGAAAAAATACTTTCCGAAAAAAAACCTAAATGTCCGAACTGTGGTATGGAAATGAATCTTTGGGAAGTTCCTCCTGTTCCCGTAGGCGACGGCCTCGGCTGGGGCACCCCTTATCTTTTTCTATGCTTTAACGATGAATGCCCAATGTATAAGCAGGGTTGGGATAACATTAAAGAAAATTATGCACATAGCGCTTCTTACAGGTGCATGTGTTACCCGGGAACAGAGCAGTTTGAATGCATCCCTGTTTTCAGCCCAATGGGAGCAAAAGGTCAGGTTATAGATGAACAGGTATTGTTGGAGCAGGAACTGCTGAAAGAAGCTATTAAAAAAGGATTTTCCATCCTTGCTGATTGTTACCTGTCAAAAGATACGCCTGCGGTTTTAAAACTGCTCCTTGATGCCACTGAACCTGCGCGGGTAAGGTTGAAAGCAGCTGAGATGATCGGAGACATCGGAGATCTGGAAGCTATCGAACCGATTAGAAGTCTCAAACTCGGCAACAGGATTCTTCAGGAAGAGGTCGGAAAGGCTGTAAAAAAGATCCATGAAAGATATTTTACCAGGGAATGCCCCTTTTGCGCTGAAATCATAAAAAAAAGAGCCAAGGTCTGCAAGCATTGCGGCAGAGATGTCGCGGGGCAATAATGACACGGAAATCGGGCAAATATGCCTTGCAAATAAACGAATCAAAGTCGTGAGAAATCCGGGTACAGAATATAGAAAAAAATAAGCCCGTAAGAGCAAATCTTATGGGCTTATTAGTCTGTTCTATTTAATTTTTCCGACAACTGCGCTTGCGATTGTATTTTTCTGGATCTCCTTTGTACCCTCATAAATCTCTGTAATCTTGGCGTCGCGGTAGAAACGTTCAACCTCGTACTCAGTCATATAGCCATATCCACCAAGCAGCTGAATCGCTTCATCCGCAACTTCAACGGCGGTTCTGGCGGCAAACATTTTGGCCATTGATGTTAATTTAGGATCGATCCGGCCTTTGTCATAGTTCCATGCGGCCTTGTAGGTAATAAGCCGGGCAAGCTCGATTTTTGTAGCCATATCTGCGAGTTTATGTTGGGTCACCTGAAATTGGGCGATTTTTTTCCCGAACTGCTCTCTCTGCTTTACATAATCCAAAGCGCGATCAAAAGCGCCCTGGGCTATTCCAAGTCCCTGCGCAGCAATTAATACCCTGCTTTCATCAAAAAATTCAAGCACCTGATAAAAACCTTTTCCTTCTTTTCCGATAAGATTTGAGGCGGGAACACGTACGTTGTTAAAGACTAACTCAGATGTTGCCAGCATGTGGATGCCCATTTTTTCTCCAACGTCAGCAGATGAAACTCCTTCACGGTCCGCTTCCACAAGAATCATGCTGATGCCCCTGTACGGTGGTTTGCTGTCTGCGTCAGTCTGGCACAGGACGCTGTAGAAGCCCGCCATTCCACCGTTTGTAATGAAAGTTTTAGTGCCGTTTATAACCCATTCATCCCCCTCTTTTACCGCCGTTGTATTCAAAGAAGTAATGTCTGAACCATGATCAGGTTCTGTAAAAGCGCCTCCGGAAAGCATCTGTCCTTCTGCTACGGGCGGGAGAAATTTTTCTTTTAATTCTTCACTGGCAAAGCGTAAAAGGCATTCGGAAGCAAAGCTGGCAAGTATTAACGCGCTTCCGATGGTAGAATCTTTTCGGCAGAACTCTTCAGCAACAATGATATTTTCAAGCACTCCAAGGCCTTGCCCGGAATAGGCTTCCGGGTAATGCATGCCGATAAACCCAAGCTCACCGGCTTTTTGCCAGATTTCCTTCGGGTATCCGTGCGTTTTATCCAGTTCAAGCGCAAGATCTTTGTCAAATTCACCCTTTGCGAAGTCTCTGGCAGCTTTTTGAATTTCCTTTTGTGATTTTGTAAGTTCAAAATCCATTTTTAACCCCCTATACGTTTTATGGTTACAAGCCAAACTAAATATTTTTAGTATAAAATTTATTATAAACTTAAATTTATGTCATAAATACAAATTTATTACAAGAAATTTGTATTTAGGGAACTGAAAGAAAATAATATGCCCATATCGCGTGCAGAACTTTTGTTCGTCTTCAAGGCGTGATGGCAGGTGCATAGCGAGCTATGTGCATGTTATTGCAACGTAGAAGATGGGCAAAAGGGCAAGCAGGATGGGTATATTTTTTGGAAGTTCCCTTATAGCCGTTACGTACCTGTTTATGAAGCCGGTTGATGTTCAGGCCTGAGAAGGTCATTTATTGTTTTGACCGGATTAAAGGTTATTTTGGGAACCTCCACAAAAAGGGTGATCCAGTTTGACATCGACCCGTTCCAGAGCCCGGGCAGTTCCAATGCTTTAAGGTTTTTACCGTCCTTAGTTTTTTGGGAAATAAAAACCGCTTCCGGATCAGTATAGTTTTTTAAATTAAAAGGCTCGTTTTCATCATTTTTTACGGCGCATACCAGGTCCACAGGGTTGAAGTGGGTTGCGGTGTTCCATAAACTGTTTTGCTGTGTAACATTAAAATCGATTTGAGCGCTTTCAATTATCTGCATAGAGACTGTTTTGTCTTTTTCTTCAACCCAAAAAGGCCCTCCTCCGGGTTCGCCCACATTTTTAACCATACCGCATACACGTATCGGCCTGTTTAATTTTTTAATTAAAAAATTTTGTTTTTCTTGCAGATTCCAGCCGTTATAGGTTTCCGGCAATACAATAAAGAGTTTTTCCTGGATAAAGGCGGCCGCATCTTGCAGGAGTTTTTGATGATTGTTTTTTTTCAACCTGCTTAAATAATTGCGAACAGATTCCTGAATTTCTACCAGATAACCGCCCAGAATTTTTTTCCATAGTATAGTCGAGGTTTTAAGATGATCCGGAACGACGTTGTCTATGTTTTTTATGTAGATCAGATCTCCTTTAAGGTCGTTAAGATTTTCCAGAAGTGCGCCGTGCCCTGCGGGTCTGAAAACAAGACGGCCGTCATTATCTCTAAACGGGTTATTGTCGGAATCGACCGCAATGGTATCGGTCGAGTCTTTTTGAGTCGAAAAGGATACATCATAAGTAACGTCGTATCGCTTTTCATAAACGGGTTTCACACTTTTTAGAAGCTGCTGAAACTTTTTTTCATGATCAGCGGAGATGGTGAAGTGAAGCCGGCATCTTCCATATTTATCCTTTACATAATGAGCTGCTTCCACCAGGTGTTCTTCAAATGCCGTGCGATTTTCTCCAGGATATTGATCGGGATATTGATGAAACGGCAGTAATCCTTTTGGAAAAGAACCGTAATCAAGACCTTTATCTGTGAGAATATATTCCAGGATATCATGGACAGGTTTATTTTCGACTTCATCTCCTATGATGTGTCCGTTATCCCCCATCTTGTTTTTGAGCGCTTTAAAAAAAGCAAATTTTCCGATTTCATTGATAAACTCAAGAAGGTTACGGGCATCAGATTCCCCCTTTTTTGCTTTTACTGCAATTTCTTTATATTTCAAGCTTTCAGGCTGCCGGTATATCTTGAAAAGAAGTTTAAACATCCTGGTTGCCGCGCCCGAGGCCGGAACAAATTTTAAGAAACGGCCCGCATCCGCGGCATTACGATGAATTTGCAAATACTTTTCCGTTTCCCCGCTATCGATTGTTTGAATCCCGTCTCCGACACTGCAGGCCCGTTTCAGTTGCATAAAGCAGGATGCTTTCTGAAAGATTGCGATTTGGTTTTGAACCTGTTCTTCCAAAATGCCTGAACGCTCCATTTGCAGCCGGTCGGTTTTGCTGAATGAAAAATTGTTCATTAAAGTTTTTCTCCGTTATAAACCGTGTTTTGATAATTATACTGCAACGTCATTGCGGAATTTAAACGCCTTGTTAAGCGACGTATCGATCACCGCCTCGTATCCCTTGATAGAAGCTATGACAAGATTGTCCGGATCGATGAACGTAAAATTTCCCTGCATTTTATGTTTTGTTACTTTGGTAACTTCCAACATAACGATAACCCCTTTATCCGGAAATTGTGTTCGATATTGCCGGTAACTGGCGCAGTAACTTGGAAGTGATACAGACCCTGTTTCCTCATAACACCATAAACTGGCTATCTGAAAAGCAGAATCAAGGGCAAGCGGATCACTGATCCAACTGCTTCTTGCAGGGCCTGACATCCAGTTTTCCGGAGCCGGTGCGGATAATATTTCAGCCGTCATCCCAAAAGAAGAATACCCGATTATTTTTTTAATCCCGTGCAGTTTGGTGCCGTGGAAAAGGATTTTTTCGTATATTTCGTCGACACTTCTATTATAATTTTTTAAATCAAATTGACCTAATTTTTTAAATTCGGGTTTTTTAAATTCGGGCTTTTTAAATTCAGGGGGCTTTGACAGATTATTTGCCAGAATCGCTTTTGCTCTTGAATGGACTATCTGCGCGCCGTTTTTTATGCCGTCCCTGATTTCAACGTCGACTTCAAAAACCGCGCCTTTTTTTCTGGCCTTGCCCGCCAGCAGGCGGATGGTTTTTTTCGCTTTGTTCAGGCGTATCCCTTTTAAAAGCCGCATGTCATCAATACCGTATAAGAAAAGACCCGGATTTTCATGAAGCGCACTGTGGCCGATCCATTCAGACATGAGAGCAAACGGGACCACGGGTTTTCCGCCGAGAATGTGAGAACCTAAAACAGGATGGTTGTCAACGTCGATATCACGTTTGAAAGTAAGAGAAAGTTTTTCTTTTTTCGGGACAATATTTGCGCCGACAATTACTTCAACCTGCCCGTTTTTATCCCCCATCATTTCGTAAAGCATACACTTTGCCCCAATATCCATCGGGATTAAACCTATTTTCTTTCGAATAAATTCCCGTTTCAGTGCGGGTGTTACCATGCCTCCATCCCAGGGGCCCCAGTTGATGGATACGGTTTTGCAGTCCGGCCGCGTTATTGATAGACGGCGGGCTGTCTTGTTTAAAACCTCATTGGCCATTGCATAATCGACCTGCCCTTTATTTCCCATCCTGGCGCTTATCGATGAAAAAAGGATAATATAATTGAGCCTGTCTGATTTTGTAGCTTCAAGAAGAACATAAAGCCCCTTTACCTTGGTGCCTAAAACAGTATTAAACTGCTCATCTGTTTTATCTATAATCAGACGGTCTTCAAGGATGCCTGCTCCATGAATGATAGCTGATATAGAGCCGTGAGACGATCGCACTTTCTCAAGGATTGAATTAACGCTGTCTAAGTTCCTGATATCAACCGATTCGTAAATTACTGTGGACCCGTCTTTTTCCAATTTTTCAAGGTTTCTTGTGATTTCACGGCTTGCCATGAACCTTTGAAATTTTTTCTCGATTTGCACGGGAGAGGGATTAACATCGCTAAATTCGTTTTTAAGGATCGCTCTTTTTATCTCTGCTTCATCTTCCAGCGGAACAAGCCAGTCAGGCTCAGGTGACGGGGATGGGGATCTTCCAAGAAGCAGGAGGGTGGGTTGTTTTGCATACTGTTTGGTATGTTGAGCAATCGCCTGGGCAGCCCTGGCCGTAATGCCTCTTGCGCCTCCGGTAATCACGACGACGTCATCCCCGTTGATATTTATTTCCCCTTTCTGTTCTTTCTTATAAGGCAAGGGCTCAAGTTTGAGCGTAAATCGCAAGCCTCGATCCAGGCCGACTTCAACAGGACTTAAAGGATCAAAGTTTAGGAGTTCGGCAACAACGGCTTTTGCAATATCTTTATAGTTTTTTTTATCAGACTGACCAGACTGGTCAGATCGGTCAGGCGTAATGTCTATTGCGCGGCACCTTACTTTTTCCCATTCAATCGAAGCGGTTTTTGCAAGTCCGGCAAGTCCGCCCTGTATCGGATTTGTTATACTTTGGCCTTTAAATCCAAAAGCGCCGTCAAGCCTGGTTATTGTCGCAAATATGGCGCCCCCTTCAGAGGCTGAATCGATAAGATCTTCGGCGGCCGATTTTGTGAATAAAAAAGCATCTTCTAAAAATGTGATATCACTATTACATAAACCGGTTTTACGGATAAGTTCATTATCAGGTATAATTATCAGCCCGCCTGTGCGCGGCAGATTGTTTTTATTAATTAAATCATTGCGGGAGACAAGAGCGGCATCGATATTTAAAGATGCAAACTCATCGATTATCGCTTTTGAAAGGCCGGTTCCGTCATTTGTGACAAGGATCTTTCTATTATCCGGGATTATTATTTTTTTGCCTTTAGATAGAGGCGTTTTGACCACTTTTACAATATTTTTCTCAATAACACCTTCAATAGGGCTATCAATAAAATCTGTTGTATCTGTTAAATTTTTGCCTGATTTTTTACCTGAATCTTTATCCGGTTTTGTATTTATATGACGATTGGTTAATGATATATCATCGGTTGTCTGATTATATGTTTCCGGTGTTTTTGATAAAAAGTCGACGATTTGACCCAGGGTTTTCAAGGTGCCCATGATTTCAGGGGGGACAGGTGGAAGTTGCGGTATTTTTTCTTCCATTGCCGAAAGGATCTCCACGCGTTTGATGGAATCGATTCCCAGGTCGGCCT
>JAUVKB010000152.1 GCA_030596405.1 Deltaproteobacteria bacterium | reverse complement strand
TCTTGTTTGTGGGAACGACTATAACGTCAAGATTATATATCTTTTTAAATTCCGAAGCTTCCGTATCGGCCGTGCCCGTCATACCGGCAAGTTTATTATACAATCTGAAATAATTCTGAAATGTGACAGTGGCAAGTGTCTGGTTCTCGTTTTCAATTTTTACCTTCTCTTTGGCCTCAAGGGCCTGATGCAACCCTTCACTGTACCTTCGTCCCGGCATTAAACGGCCGGTAAATTCATCGACTATAATAACCTCTCCGTCTTTAACAATATAATCCACGTCACGCTTGAAAAGGGTATGAGCCTTTAATGCCTGATTAACATGATGCAAAAGTTCGATATGCTTTGCGTCATACAGGTTGTCGACCTTAAGAGCATTTTCAGCCCTTGCGACACCTTTGTCCGTCAATACCACGGACCGGGCCTTTTCATCTATTGTAAAATCGGTGTCGCGTGAAAAACGGGGAATAATGCCGTCGACCTGATAATAGAGACTTGTCGATTTTTCCGCGGGGCCGGATATTATCAAAGGGGTTCTTGCTTCGTCGATTAATATGCTGTCGACCTCGTCTACTATGGCAAAATTAAGTTCACCCTGAACGATCGAGTCGCTGTCGAACTTCATATTGTCTCTTAAATAATCAAAACCGAATTCATTATTTGTCCCGTAAACAATATCGGCACTGTATGCCTCTTTACGCTCGGCATCGTCCAGACCATGCAAGATACTGCCCACGGAAAGACCGAGAAAATTATAAATTTGGCCCATCCATTGGGTGTCACGCTCAGCCAGGTAATCGTTCACCGTAATAATATGCACGCCTTTGCCTGAAATTGCATTTAGATACGCCGGAAGGGTGGCAGCCAGTGTTTTTCCTTCGCCGGTCTTCATTTCAGCGATCTTCCCCTGGTGAAGAACGATCCCCCCGATCAACTGGGCGTCAAAATGCCGCATCTTCAATGTGCGCACGGAAGCCTCCCGCACCGTTGCAAAGGCTTCGGGAAGGATATCATCCAAGGATTCACCCTTTTTATGACGTTCTTTGAACAAAAAAGCCTGGGCTTTAAGCTGATCGTCGCTCATGGACTGCATTTTCTGCTCTAAAGCATTAATCTGCTCAACCATGGGCTCCAGTTTTTTCAACTCCCGTTCATTCTTGCTTCCAAATATTTTTGCTAATAAATCGAAAAACATATATAATATAATTTTTGTTGGAAATTATTTATCAGTCAAACCCGAATACATCAAACCGGGATATAATTGCCAAAAAAATAGGCTCGAAAGGAGCTCTTCATTCAGGCGCTGAGAATATAGTGAGGAAAGAATAAAAAAAAACATCCGGGACATTTACGACAATGTGATCAATACGATTAATTTAATATATATTTCCCAGGATTAACCTGAACTCCATTAAGCAGAACCTCATAGTGAAGATGGGGCCCCGTGCTCCGACCGGTATTGCCGACAAATGCAATGGCTTCCCCCCTTTTCACCGTGTCCCCGCGTTTTTTTAACGCCTTTTGAATATGAGCATAACGGGTCATTATCCCATAGCCGTGATCGATTACAATCAATTTGCCCAGCGACCCTTTCGACCCAACACGGGTTACGATTCCGTCGGCAGTAGCAATAATCGGCGTCCCTTTAAACGCAGCTATATCCAAGCCTTTATGGAGTTCACGCTGTCCGGTAAATGGAGATTTGCGGTATCCGAATCTGGATGATATCCATCCCTTTGTCGGACAGATTGAAGGTGTTGCGGCCAAAACATTCCGTTTCTCTTCAAGTTCTTCATAGAGCGCCTCAAAATCTTCTTTCTGTTTTATTGAGGCAAGGCTAAGCTGAACCAGCCTGTCATGCATTTCACGCGACAGGCCGTTATGACTTTTTGCAAGCTGAATATTCGGGTCAAGATTTTCAGGCATCGACCCGCCAACACCGAAAATATTGCTCCGGCCATCGGTTTTATCAATATCGGCTAAAATACGTATCTTTTTTTCAAAATTGTTTAAAACAACCAACTCTGCTTTTAAGCTATTGATCTTATTTGCAAAATTCTGAATCTGCTTGCGCTGATCAGCAATTTCGCCCAGTTGACTGGAAATTTCAGCCTCAAGATTACACTTATTAACAAGGTCTTTTCTAAGCTTATTGTAATCATAGATAAAAAAAACAAAAAAGACCATACAAGCTACGGCAAAAAGACTTAAAAAGGAAAGAAAAGCCTTATCTACGGTTATCCGCTTTGTATTAGTTCCCCTGTCATCAAAAATAAAAAATGTGATTTTCTTTTGCATAATTAACAGATGAAAATTTTCAGGTCCTGTCTTGCAAAATCAACGAAACATGAATAATTAAACATTACATTATCAAAAAAATTATAAAATTGTCAAGATTCGATAATCTCGTAAAATGCCGAAATAAAATGAGGAGGAATATATCGATATATTCCTCCTCATTAATTAAAATCCGTATTAAATCCCCAACTTGAATTTAAGCGACTTGAGTGTATTTTTCATAAGCATGGTGATGGTCATGGGGCCTACTCCGCCGGGCACGGGAGTAATAGATCCTGCGATCTCCCTGGCTGCGTCAAAATCGACATCGCCCTTTAAGATTGCAACCATCCTGCTTGGATCTTTCTTGCTCGGTTTTTCACCGACCCTGTTGACGCCTACATCTATTACGCATGCACCGGGTTTTATCCATTCGGGTTTTACAAGCCCCGGCACGCCGGCGGCAACGATTAAAATGTCCGCTCGCTTGCAATGTTCATCCATGTTTTTTGTCCGCGTATGAACAACGGTTACGGTTGAATTGGCTCCATCTCCTTTTTGCAGCATCATATTAGCTATCGGCTTGCCCACTATGTTTGAACGCCCTACAACAACGACCTCGGCGCCGCTTGTCTCAACCCCTGCGCGCACGATCATTTCCTGAATGCCGGCGGGCGTACACGGAGGAAACTTCACCCCATCGCCGCCTATCATAAGACGACCCACGTTTACCGGATGGAATCCATCCACATCCTTGTCCGGATTAATCGCGTTAAGCACCTTCTTTTCGTTAATCTGCTTCGGGAGCGGCAATTGCACAAGGATGCCGTTAATAGAGTCATCTTTGTTGTATTTGTCGATAAGAGCCAGAAGATCAGCCTCAGAAATATCTACGGACTGGCTATCCTGTATTTCATTGAAGCCGACCCTGTGAGCTGTTTTGATTTTCAGGGTTACGTAAGATATTGAAGCCGGGCTTTCACCGACTAAAATAGTTACAAGACCTGGAACAACACCATGTTTCTCTTTTATCTGCTCAACCTCGGCCTTAATCTCTTCAAGAATTTCCTCACGGATATCAGTCCCCTTGATTAGCTTTGCTGACATTTTAAATCTCCTTTCATAAGTTGGTTGTATTTTTCCTGATAGACTGTCACATAATAATTTTAGTTTAATATAATTCTAAAAGTCAAGAAACAGGTTGCTTGGACTATTTGCTTTCCACAATAAGTGTCACAGGGCCATCATTTACTAAAGATACGTCCATCATGGCACGAAATTGCCCGGTTTTGACCACAACCCCTTTTTGAATGACCTGGTTTATAAAATATTCGTAAAGCTCATAGGCCTTATCAGGCCCTGCGGCATTTACAAATGAGGGCCGCCTTCCCTTTTTACAATCGCCCAGCACCGTAAACTGGGATACTACAAGCATCTCGCCGCCTGTTTCAAGCAAAGACCTGTTCATCTTGCCGTTTTCATCTTCAAAAATTCTCAAATTAACAATTTTATCCGCAAGATAACCGGCATCACCCGCCTTATCTTCTTTAGATACGCCGAGAAGCACGAGAAGACCCTCGTCGATCTTTCCGATTATCCTGTTTTCTACAGATACGGAACCTGTTTTTACTCTTTGTATGACTGCGCGCATAATCAGCTTTTTTGAAAAAAATCGGCAAAACGTTACGCCACCATCGGTTTGTTCTACTTAGAACTTATCCGTAAATAATATTGATGAACTCGTAAAAAATCCCCACATTTTATTTTGACCACAATATATAGCCACTTTATCTATTTGCCAATCAATATATTGTGGTAAAACATCGATTTTCCGACTTTTTAAGAGACCATCAATATTAACTTCTAACATAATTTTATGCCATATTTTTATTCAAGTGTAAACAGGCAACATCAACAAGAGGGTTCCGATAAAGATTAAGGATTGCGAATCCGACTATTATAATGCGGGCGGGAGACTGGAAAAACAATCTCGAAATCCGCATAATTTGAGATCGATACAGTTTTATAACAATTTCATATAATGGGCACTTTCTTTAACCTCGGCGTTTACCGGTTATCATTAACATGTTTTCAATACGGCCGTTATCGCTGATAAAAAGATTAAGAAAAAAACTGACACCCCCCATAATTATTGAGCCAAAAACAGCGGAAAAAAATCCGGTTACCTCAAAACCGCGAACCACATCACCAGCCAAAAGTATCATTGCTCCGTTAACTACAAAGGTAAACAAACCCAGAGTGAGGATATTAAGGGGTAAGGTTAAAAGCAGAACAACGGGTCGAACAAATGCATTCAAAAGGCCGATAACCAGGGCCGCGACAATAAGAGAAGTATAGCTGCCGACAACAATGCCTTTCAGCAGCCATGCTGCAACTGCCAGGGCAAGAGCATTAATTATCCATCGAATCAAAAATCCGCGCATTTTTGTATCTCCCTAAAACATTTCTAAAATTATTAATTTTTATATAAACCGGATATCGACTGTCGATCAATCTTTTTTTTCTTTTACTTTTTTTAAAAAAAGACTTCATAAACGCTAAGCGGCTATAAGTTTTTTCAGCGATACTTCCGGCAACAGCCTGGTAATGCGTTGTGCCCGCAATATGGGTATTTATTCAATTCCTTAAGCCCGGAAACACTCCCGGCACGGACCTAAGTTCAGATGAATATACCAGACAAGTTCCTTCAGATAAACATCTTCCTGGCAGACAGGGGATTAGATCTGTAGAATTTATGTATAAAAGGTTGAATCGCAAAGAAGTACAAAAGGTTATGAACCGGATGATGGGAATTCTAAAAAGTTCTGTATAGGCATAAACGTTGAAAAAAGCTAAAACTAAAGGGCAGGGAGTTACCCCTGCCCTTTAGTTTTGATAGTTTGTTTTAAAAATTATTTAACGCTCGGCTATTTGTGGAGAAATTTTTTTTCTTGCTTTT
>JAUVKB010000102.1 GCA_030596405.1 Deltaproteobacteria bacterium | reverse complement strand
GAAATGCTTCAGGACTATGAGGCTTTGCTGCCGTGGAATATTGATCCAAAACAGATGGATTTTGCACAGGCGGTGGAGTGCACTTAAATAGACGCTTACTTTTAAAGAGCAAAAACCTTGAAATAGTCCACTATTACTGCGCCTTTTGCTCTTTAAAATTTAACAGGTAAGCGAACTTGAGAGACTCCGGGCCTAACCTAAATCTGAGTGCCAATTCTGTGAAGTTATTTTTGCGCGAACCCTAAGTAACTATTTCCGGTATGCCTCGCCATTTTGTTTTCTGTTAGAGGATCAAGGCAAAGAGCTTCGGTGTTTGTAAGGCTTGGGTTTTTTCTTAAAATTACGTTTTTCCGACCGGGAATAGGCTGTTTTTTTAGGCGGCGGAAGCGGTTCCAGCAACTCTTCATCAGGTTGTACACAATTCAGCGGATTTCCCAAATATTCCTCGATGGGCTGGATATAAAAAGAATCTTCTTCGCAGGCAAAACTTACCGAAGTTCCGGTGGCGCCGGCACGACCGGTGCGTCCGATACGATGCACATAATCTTCAGGATCCCGGGGCAGGGTGAAATTGATAACATGGCTGATATTTTCGACATGCAGACCGCGTGCCGCAACATCTGTCGCCACGAGAACACGAATCTTTCCATTACGAAAATCTTCAAGGGTTCTGATACGCTTATTTTGGGGGACATCACCGGAAAGAACAGCGCAATTTATCCGGTATTTTTGCAGCCTCTCTGCCAGACGACGAGTTTGGTCCCGGCGATTGGTAAATACCAGCACCCTTTCCAGATTCTGCCCGACAATCAAATTTAAAAGAAGGGTGAATTTTTCTTCGGTGGAAACAATATACACCAGCTGCTTGACCGATTCCGGTGTCACATGTTCCGGCTCGATCTCAATCTTAACAGGGTCATTGGTCCATTGCTCCGCCAGCCGTTCCACAGCAGATGTCAGAGTGGCACTGAAAAACATTGTCTGGCGTTTGTTTTTTGCGGGAGTACTTTGGACGATTTTGCTGACATCCGGAATAAATCCCATATCAAGCAGACGGTCGGCTTCATCGATGATGAGAATTTCAAGTTTATAAAACCGCACCAGCTTCTGTCTCTGGAAATCAAGTAATCGTCCCGGGGTAGCTACGATAATATCGACAATTTTTTCTGCCAGAACCCTCTTTTGCTTTTCGTAGCCCAATCCGCCGAAAATAGCCTGTATTTGAATGTCGGTGTATTTCCCGATAGCGCGGGCATCTTTTTCAATTTGCAACGCGAGTTCCCGTGTGGGCGCCAAAATCAGGGCCCGTGGCACACCTGGCCGTCTACCCTGGAGAGGCTTTCTTAGCAACTGGGTATAAATATTGACCAAAAAAGCGGCGCTTTTGCCGGTTCCAGTCTGTGCCTTGCCCGTTGCATCCAACCCGGTAAGGACTTTGGGAAGGAGCTCAGCCTGAATCGGCATACAATATTGGAATCCCAGGTCGGCAATGGCGTGCATAATTTTTACAGGCAGACCAAGATCGTGAAATCTGCTCCGGCCATCAATATTGGGTACATCAAATTGGGAAATATCCCATGGAAGTTGCGATTTTTTCCGTTTGGAACGGCGATTAGAAGCGGACGACTTGCGTTTTCCCCCTGAATCCCGGACCGGAGCTTTGTCAGGATGGTGGGCATGGTCAGTGCCGGGAGATAAAACCGGCGTAGAAGTTTTTTGCGATGGTTTATTTTCGGTTGTAGCTTTCTTGAAACGGCTACGAAATTTCTGAACTAAATATTTAAACAACGATTCTCCTTTCTGCATTTTAAATTTTTCGTTCTGATTTGAGAGACACTATTCCCCATATTTTTTTTTACAACAGAGAATAGTCGTAAATTCAATTCTTCCAGGGATATCCTGCGTAAACACCGGCAAAACCAGACCTGCGCGTGTGTTTCTCTATACTGTCACGCTTGTCACAACTCTTTTAGCCTGCGTTTCTCACATATCTTCTTGACAAGACAGAAGAACGGCATGAAAATACAAAAATAAGGAGCTTGAAGAAAGGTACCACAAGTATCTTTATAAGTGCGTCAAGATCATTATTTCAAACGCAACGCAACAGATTGCCCGTGAAAAATAGAGCTAACATATTTAAAATATAACAGATGCCATATCAGGTGCAAGGAAAATTGGTTGAATTGCGAAAAAACAGGTGACAAACTCAAATATTTTACGCAAATTTCCGGTAAGGGCCGCAGAAAAAAAATAATTGTTCCAAGCAGCGCCCGGATTTAGGTTAGGCCCGGAGTTTCGCAAGCTCGCTTACCCGGTATATTTTAAAGAGCAAAAGGGCTGTAATAGTGGACTATTTCAAAGTTTTTGCTCTTTAAAATCTGCCGAAAATGACCTGGAGACGAGATGTTAAAATGTAAAGTTATTTTTGCGCAAGCCCTTACTAAATAAAAAGAATTAATGCCCATAGTGGACTGATATACATCGGTTGACAGTAGTATTCGTATACTTCCGTTTCTATCTCTTCAACACTATAATCATCATCGGAGAAATTATCAGTTTTATTGTTTTCCTGTTGTATTTCCTTTTCCTGTTTATGCAGGGCAAGATTCAGTTCAGCCCCCTGGGTAATAATATCTTCTAAGACTATATTACCACCGACAGGTGAACCATCTTCATCTTCATAAGAAAGGTCGGCGGCGGTTAATGCCGTATCGCACACTTCAAGTATATCATCCCAGATGGATCCGAGAAGGAGGTCAAACTGCCAGCCCTCCCCCCTGTTGCCGAACTGTCCCTCTTCCAGGAAACTCATAAAGACTATTTCAACAGGGTTCAGTTTTTTATAAAGCGCGACCGCAACACGAAGGTCCTCCCAACGTTCATCGTTCAGATAAGTGTTCCATTTCCGCTCATCGGTAATGTTAAAATATTCTTCAAACGCGAAACTGCCCTCTTCAAGGTCAACGGCGCAATAAATGTCAAATATTTTCAGGAATTCGGAATACCGTCGCATAAAACGCTTGTGGATCTCCCTGCCTTTATCAGTTGGGATATAACTCTCTTTATTATCAACTGAAAGGCAGCCTTTCATCATCATGTATTCTAAAACAGGTTCAAGGTCATTATTATTGTCTTCGAGGTAAAGCGGTATTGTTACCTTTTCGTTTATAATAACATTAAGTAAGTAAGCAGACGCGAACTGTTTTTTCTGTTCATCCGATACCGTAAATAAATCCGCCATTATCAGGGTTTCCTGTGATAAATTCTGTTAGACGAAACTCGCGTTAATGAGTAACGCGACTATAATCGCTGTGCCGCCTTCTATAAGAGCTACTCCCCAGTTTCTGTCACGGCAGATCTCATCATCAAGCTTATGTCGCGGAAGAATAATTTTATCCACAACAAAGCGTGAGATGATAATCAAAACCATACCATTAATAAACCAGACAAAAAAGGCGGGGATCGAATTTGTTATCATAATTGAATGGGACATTAAAATCCCGATAGCCACGAGGGTTGCGCCAAAACTAACACCTGCCGCCGCGTTATCTTTTTCTATTTCACCATGAAGATCATACCTGGTGCTCTTCTGATAAATTATACTGAAAATAATAAATCCCAACTGCCCGACTATAAAGAAGATAACTGTTCCAAACAAATCAGGCAGAATCCCTTCAGATTCTCCGGAAATAATTGCCTGCAAAATAAAAGCAGTCCCAATATAGCTGCCGAACTGGACGGCGCCGGTGCCTATATTTCGGTCGTCAATAATCTCTTTTTTATTGTTGAATTTACTGAAAATTAATTTGTCGTTAACAAGCCTGGACAGGTTCAATAAAATAATTCCGATTAAACTCCACAGCACTATCAGGCCGAGATCAACCAAAAGGCTTGATACGTCAGGCCCCCGCAAAACTCCCAGAACAATAATTCCCTGGGCCATCAAGTAGCCCACATAAGAAACGGCAAGAGCTTTATTGTCTTTGTTGGTGAGTTCATTATCAATGCTGTAACTCGTAAATAAATCATTAATCAATTTTCCAAACCATAACAAAATAAAAACAACAAGAAGATATGCTAATCCTTCAAAGTGTATGCAACTGAGCGCGTCTGCAATAGATACATATTCTGAAATAAAGCCCATTGTCGTTCTCCTTAAATGCCATGAATAAAATGAAAATAGAAGTTCATCCTGGAATTACTTCCCGCCGCCGCCGTAGCCTCTTCCGGAAGAGAAACCCCTGGCAGAGTATGAGCGCCGAGTCGTGCTTCCTCCATAGCCGGATGTTTTTTGTTTGCCGAATCCACCGGAGCCTGTTTTCCTTGAAACATTCCTGGCCCTGAATTGTTTTTGCGTGCTTGTTGGATTGGACAGGCTTTTCCTTATGCCTTTGTTCGCGTATTTACCACGGTTGGGATTTGACAAGCTGCTTTTGCTTTTTGCAGAGTTTGCCGACAGGGGTTTAACCGTACTGTTTCGCGTAAGGTTCCTTGTCCGTGTTCTGTACACACTTCGTCCAACAGGCCGGTGATAACCGTAATACGATGGGTAGTATCCATAGCGCCAGGGAGAAAAGTAAAAAGGATGAGGCCTGATCAGATAACTCCATAGTAGAAATGTAGTGACTGGGTGGTAAGAATGGTAACACTGATTACGGCCGTAGATCTGTTCGTTTCCCCTGGTAACTATTTCAGCATTTTCGCCGGCCTTTTCAATTTCAATTTCAGCAATTTCCTGCTCTTCGCCGCCGTCAAGATTGACGGTAAATGAAAATCCATAGGCATCTTTTTTATTTCCATATTCCGTTACCTTAATGAAATCGACTTTATTATCTTCGTCAAGATCAAGGTTGTTTATGCCGCCCGGCTGATTTAATTTGCCTTCAATATCTTCAGCGCTTTTCCCTTTTTTGACTAATTCAGTCAATGCCTGGAGATCAAGGCCGTCTTTTGCCTGAGAATCAACCGTAACATTGACATTATAATTGGCGTCATTCCCCCGCTGAGGGCTGGAACTTATTCCCTTCAGCACCCAGATAAAGACAAAAACGACAAGGATTGGAATAAAATATTTTTTCATTTTTATAGCCTTTCAATTAAAAAGTTTTTGTCCATTCCCCCTTTGTCCCGGAGGGGCTTTTGGAACGCAGCAGGTTGTCTATTTTTCTTTTAATTCTTCAACATAGTATTTGTAAATTATATTATTTAATATGGTATTTATTTTTATATCCTCATTGTTGAAGTGTACATTTTTTCCAAAATCCAGGCTTGCTTTTATTAATGGCGGTGTAAGATATTGCGTTTCAATAGAAAGTGAGTCAATTTTCTGAAGAGCATGCCTGAGCCGGTTTTCCGTCATAAAATCTTTTTTACAGCCAATCCACCACCCCCATTCCCCAAAAGAGGGGACGTTTTCATGAACAGGAATAGTGGAAAATCCCGCGCTTTTTATGGTTTTACCAATACATATAAATGCCCTTTGAGTAAAAAAGGGCGATGAAGATTGCTGTACAAAAATACCATTTCTCGACAATTTATGATATATTTTTTGATAAAAACCTTTTGAGTATAATTTTGAAAGTTCTAAAGAATTTGGATCGGGAAAATCTATGATTATAACATCAAAAAGCCCCGGTGCCTGTTCAATAAATTTTGCCGCATCCATATTGATAATAGAAATTTCAGTCCCCTGGGCAAATTCCTGCGATAAAGGGCGCGCGCGATTTTTTATGGGAGCTGCTGTTTTTTTACCCGGTGTTATGGCCCTGTTTTTTATAACGGTAACCCTGGAATGTTTCAAGCTCCCTTTATTTAAAGAAGAAAGATAGGGATTGTTCTTTGCGATATCCGTCATTTCAGGATCAATATCAACAAGGGTAATGGATACAACCTCTTTATATTTCAAAACTTCCCGAACCGCAAGCCCGTCACCTCCGCCAAGAATAAGTATCCGTTTACGTTGTTGTGATATGTGCATTGCCGGATGAACAAGAAATTCATGATAGATATATTCATCATTGCTGTAGAATTGCAGGTGGCCGTTGATATAGCAGAAGATATCACCTGAAAAATGCTGTGTTATAACAATATGTTGATAGGATGTTGTTTTGCTGTATACTATGGGATTAAGAAAAAGCCTCTGTTCCGCATAGGTTGTCCAGGCGGGAACCTTTGACATACCATACCCCAATGCCGCGACACTTACTATTACAAAAACGGATAGAATGAATTTATTTTTGGCAAGTTTTGCAAAATAGAGCAGGGCAATACCTGCTACTATATTATTAATAAGGCCTAAAATGAATCCTGTCTGGGTTATAGTAAAAAATCGGGGAAGAAAAAAGATCCATGCAAGGGCGCCTATGAATGCCCCGATATAATCCATTCTCAGGATACCACCGATATTCAGTTTCAGCTCAGAGGTATAACGTTCATTGAATCGAGCGAGAACAGGTATTTCCAGGCCGATCAATATTCCCGTAATAATTGATAACCCATATTGAGCCAGCGCAAAATGGTCTCTGCTGTATCCAAAAACAAAGATAAGAAATATTGGGCCAAATCCTCCGATTAAGCCTAAAATGATTTCAAAAAGGATAAAGCGATCAAAGATACGCGTATCCTTTATATACTTTTGAATATCGGAGCCGATCCCCATGCAGAACATCATTAATCCAATAATAATGGCCCACTGTTGAACTGAGTTCCCCAGGAGATCAGAAGCAATTTTACTGAATGTGTATTCATAGGCGAGCCCGCAACCGCCCATGAGGAAGGTAATTATATAAATTGCTGATCGTCCGAATGATATGTCTGTTTTCATTACAGGATTTAAGAACTCGGCAGGAATAAATCGTTCATAGATTGCGCAGGATTTTGGAGTCTCGTAATATCAACTACATACCTGCAGTAATTTTTTTCGGGTGCCTTAATTTTGAAAAAGATTGCTGTTTCCGGTCAGCCCCTCAGGGCATCTCGCGGCACACGCGGATTCGGCGGCTACGTTGTTTTTAACATACGCGCGCAGGCAACACCTGCAAGGAGTCCGAAAAGGTGCCCTTCCCATGATACGAAAGGCCTTATCGGCAATACGCCCCAAAAAAGACCTCCATATAAAAATAATACAACAAGAGATACGATAATGGACATGAATCGTTTCTCATACCAGCCAGCAGCCGTTAAGAATCCAAAATATCCGAAAATTAATCCACTTGCCCCAATATGATACGCCTGCCTTCCCACCAACCAGACACCTAGTCCTCCGACAATCATGACAAAGAGAGATAGCTCAATAAAATCATCTAATCCACGTAAAGTTACAAGGCCGCCAAGGATCACAAAAGGGACGGTATTGAGAACAAGGTGATAGATATTGTGGTGAATAAAGGGCGAAAAAATGATTCCACGCAGTCCGATTACTGTTCTGGGCAGAATGCCGTATGTGCCGAAGTTGTTACCTGTCGCAATATTAAGAATTTCTATAATCCAAAGCAGCGCGACAATGCTCGTTATTAATAAAACAGGGCTTTTAATGTTTGCTTTCATATTCTTTGTGAAAAGGAAATAGAATCTTTGGATTTGTCTTTATTGATGATCTCGTAAAAAGCTAACTTATACCGGCAAGCGGCATCCTATGAGGAAGGAAGCCCACTGATTTTACATGACTGTTATTAGTCAAGGTAATACAGAATAATATCGGTATGTTATGGCTATTTTAACAAAATGACTTCCTTGGAAGTCTGAATTTGGCCTTCTCAGTAGGGATAACCTGCTGAAATCATTGGATGCAAATTTTGCATTTTTGACTTTTTACGAAACCATCTTTATTGAGTTGCCGCATTTTTTGCACTAACTCGGAGGAATAAGCCACTGGCATGCCAGTGCTATGAACAATGGCTTTGCCGGTTATTAGGGCTCGCGCAAAAATAACTTTACATTTTGGCATCTCATTTTCAGGTCATTTTCGGCAGATTTTAAAGAGCAAAAACCTTGAAATAGTCTACTATTACAGCTCCTTTTGCTCTTTAAAATCTACCAATCCTAACCTAAATCTGAGCGCCAATTCTGTAAAGTTATTT
>JAUVKB010000051.1 GCA_030596405.1 Deltaproteobacteria bacterium | reverse complement strand
TCCAAGGCCGATGGCCATCCAGTTATACACACTTCGTATAAATTCATTGACTATAATCTGGGTTTGTGTCGTTTTAAGCGGTATAGACTTCATTATAATCTCCTGATTGTTGTTGGTATTGTTGTTGGTAAAATTTGATATAAAACTTGATATAAAAATATAATAACACAGATGTTAAAATTTTCAAGCATCACCCAAAATTTTATCAACAATTTTTATCAACAATTTTTATTAACGACAAGTATTAACGACAAGTATTAACGACAAGTATTAACGACAAGATAAATGAAACCTGAAATATTACATCAAAATTTAAAGGAAATATTTGAAAAACTTGATATCGGCATAACCGAGCAGAATCTGCGGATTTCGAGGATAAAAGTAAAAAGCGGGTTCTGCAGGGTAAAAGACAAAGACTTGTTTGTTCTAGAGAAAAGCTTGTCGGTTCATAAGAAAAACAGGATCATGGCATCTTTTCTAAGCAAAAAACCTCATGAAGGTATATATATAGTCCCCGGCGTGCGTGAATATATTGAAAAGTTTACATAATATATCTTATCAGACGTTATTGAAAATTGGATAATATGCATGGTGAATAATAACAATAATGACAACAGCACACAACGACGGATTTATACTGTCTCCGAGTTGAATGCAAATATAAAAGCTTTACTTGAAGAAAACTTTCCATTTATCTGGATATGCGGGGAAATATCGAATCTAAGCACACCTGTTTCAGGACATTCCTATTTTACTTTAAAAGACGGTAATGCACAGATTAATGCGGTAATATTTCGC
Source organism: Deltaproteobacteria bacterium (assembly GCA_030596405.1). Lineage (GTDB taxonomy): Bacteria > Desulfobacterota > Desulfobacteria > Desulfobacterales > JAUVKB01 > JAUVKB01. The sequence goes on along the minus strand of JAUVKB010000051.1, from coordinate 10,671 downwards.
GGCCAGAAAAAAAAATTAACATTCAGTCTCGAAAACGGCATGGGAATAACAGGTCTTGGCAGGATCAGCCTCTATGAGCCCAGAGGAAATTATCAGATCATATTTGAATATCTTGAACCTGAAGGTATCGGAGCATTACAGGTAGCTTTTGAGCAGCTTAAGGCCCGTCTTTTTGACGAAGGGCTTTTTGATGAAACGCATAAAAAATCGATCCCCTTTTTGCCGCAAAAAATCGGCATAGTAACTTCGCCGACCGGAGCCGTTGTTCACGATATATTGAAAATTATCAGCAGGCGTTTTGAAAATTTACATATTGAAATTATACCCGTGAAGGTCCAAGGTGATGGATCCGCAGAAGAGATAGTCTCCGGACTTGAGTTGTTAAATACCCGCGCCGATGTAGAGGTTATCATTCTGGCACGAGGCGGAGGTTCTTTGGAGGACTTACACCCCTTTAATTCAGAAGCTGTTGCAAGGGCTGTTTTTATGTCGGAAATTCCGGTCATTTCGGCCATAGGCCATGAAACCGATTTTACAATCGCCGATTTTACAGCGGATCTTCGCGCATCAACTCCATCTGTAGCGGCAGAGCTGGTCGTGCCTGTAAAGGAAGACCTTTTACGAAGATGCGCGGAACTTTCAAAAAACATGACTGTTGGATTGGATAACCATATTGAATACCTGCGAACATTATTAAACGGTGTTTCAAAAAGGCTGGTCGATCCAAAAAGAAAGATTCAGGATTTAAGACTTCGAACTGATGATTTAACCAACCAAATGATTAAAGAATTAACCAACAACATCATCAAGCAAAAACGTGACCGCCTGTTGTGGCGCACTGATAAACTATACTCATACAACCCCCTGATATATGTAAAAAGTATTAAAGTGATACTTGAAAAACTTAACAGTAACCTTTTGTATTATTTTAAAAAAAATATTAGCAATAAGCGTGCTCTGTGTAAAGAACGGTCAGCCAGGCTGCTCGCCTTGAGCCCGACTGCAATCTTGTCTCGTGGATACAGTATTACGCGGACTATTCCGGATGCATCTGTAGTGAGAGATTCAAAATCGGTAAGCATCGGCCAGGATCTTGAAATAATGGTCGAAAAAGGATTTTTAATATGCAATGTAAAAGGAAAATCAGATAATGCCGAAACAAACATTTGAAAAAGCGATGGAACAGCTTGAAGAGATAGTTAAGAACCTCGAATCAAGGGATCTGCCCCTTGAAGATGCTGTAAAAAAATTTGAAGAAGGTGTTAAGCTTTCAAAATTTTGCTCCAACAAACTTGATGAAACGGAAAAAAAGATTACTATCCTGCTTAAAGACCAAAACGGAAATATTCAGAACGGAAATATTATTGAGCAGCCTTTTATGACGGATAAATAAACAAATGGGCTAAAATATTATGTTTGATTTAGACTCCTATCTGGTTTCAAAAAATAAACGGATTAATGACGCGCTCAACAACATACTGGGAAAAAATATAAATTCCGGCAGGATTATAAAAGCAATGAGGTTTTCTCTTATGGCCGGCGGGAAGCGTATAAGACCTGTTCTGTGTATAGCTGCCGCTGAAGCTGTAGGCGGTAAAACAGAAGATGTGTTAAACGCTGCCTGTGCTCTTGAAATGATCCATACATACTCATTAATCCACGACGACCTTCCCGCGCTGGATGACGATGACATGCGCAGAGGAAAGCCGACGTGTCATGTTGCGTTTGATGAAGCCACGGCAATCCTTGCGGGAGATGCATTGCTTACCCTGTCGTTTCAGATACTTTCTTCAATTTCCTTTAAAACTGAAAAATGCGCTTCAAAACGGCTCGACGTTCTCCACGCCATTGCCTTTGCGGCCGGGTGCAATGGATTGATCGAAGGACAGATGAGGGATCTCGCATCGGAAGGCACCCTGCTCTCCATAGATGACCTTGAAGCAATGCACAGCTTAAAGACCGGCGCTCTTATTGAAGCGTCCATATATTCCGGCGCTGCATTAGGTGGCGGAGAAAAAAATCAGATCAGACAACTTGGTATTTATGCAAAAAACATCGGCCTTGCCTTCCAGGTAACAGATGATATCCTCAATATCGAAGGGGATCCGAAGGTTATGGGAAAATCTGTCGGTACGGATGTAATCCGGGGGAAAAATACCTACCCTGCTATCGTGGGGATTAAAGAATCCAAAGCGATTGCAAAAAAAAGTATAAACAATGCCTTGCAAGCTCTTGATGGTTTTGATAACAGGTCTGATCCGCTTCGTGCTATTGCATGTTATATTATTGAAAGAAAACGATGAACACGGAGTTGTTTTGAGCATTCTGAATAAAATTAATTTTCCTTCTGATTTAAAGCGCCTGCCCAGATCGGATCTTCCGACTCTTGCCGCAGAAATACGCAGGACCATCATTGACGTGGTATCCAAAAACGGCGGTCACCTGGCTTCAAGCCTTGGAGTCGTTGAACTGGCTATTGCCATCCACTATGTGTTCGATGCCCCGAATGATAAAATTATATGGGATGTGGGACATCAATCTTATGCGCACAAGCTTTTAACCGGACGCAAAGCACAGTTTAATACGCTTCGGAAATACAATGGAATTTGCGGGTTTACCCGTATGTGTGAAAGCCCTTACGATGCATTTTCTACCGGGCACAGCGGAACCTCCATATCCGCCGGCCTGGGCATTGCCAGCGCCAAACGTTTAAAAAAGGAAAAGTCAAAGGTTATCGCCGTAATCGGCGACGGCTCTTTGACATCGGGATTAGCCTATGAAGGCCTTAACCAGGCCGGAGATAAAATTAAAGAAGATCTTATCGTCATACTTAATGAAAATGACATGTCCATTTCTCATAACGTGGGCGCCCTATCCTCTTTTCTAAGCCGTACATTTTCAGCAAGGTATCTGCAGGAATTCAGAAAAGAATTCGGATATTTTTTGAAATCATTGCCTAAAATTGGTGACGATGTCTATCAATTTGCAAAACGCTCCGAAGAATCATTCAAAACTTTTATAACGCCTGGAATGATGTTTGAAGCCTTTAACTTTGAATATTTTGGCCCGATAAACGGCCACAAGCTGAATCATCTTATAAATATATTAAATAATATCAAGTATCTTGACGAACCGGTACTGCTTCATATTACAACTGAAAAAGGCAGGGGATATCCGCCTGCGGAAAAAAACCCCGTCTATTTTCACGGCATAGGATCTTTTGAGATTAAAACGGGAAACAGTGTAAACAAAAACAGCCATGTGCCGACCTATACGGAAGTTTTTGGTGAAACGATCGTTAAACTGGCAAAAGATGATAAAAGAATAATCGCGATTACCGCTGCCATGCCTGAAGGGACCGGGCTTGCAAAATTTGCCGAAGCTTTTCCGGATCGTTTTTTTGATGTTGGAATTTCAGAACAGCATGGAGTAACATTTGCCGCAGGCATGGCAACAGAATGATTCAGGCCTGTGGTGGCCATATATTCCACGATTTTACAGCGAGCATACGATCAGATACTGCATGATGTGTGTCTGGAAGCGCTTCCGGTTGTTTTTGCCATAGACCGTGGAGGTATCGTGGGTGAGGACGGTTCCACCCATCAGGGGGTATTTGATCTTTCTTATATGAGAAGCCTTCCCAACATGGTACTCATGGCCCCGAAAGATGAAAATGAGCTGTGCAGAATGCTTGTAACCGCTTTTGCGCATAATGGTCCCATTGCCGTTCGATACCCAAGGGGAAGTACAAGGGGGGGAAGCGCGACCGGAACCGGCATAAACAAAAATATTGTTCCGATTCCTGTTGGAAAAGGTGAAATTTTAAAAAATGGAGACGACATCCTTATTCTTGCCATAGGCAGTTCAGTTGCCGAAGCTCTTGCCGCGCATGACAAACTGCTCGAAAAAGGGATATCCGCTACAGTTGTAAACTGCCGCTTTGTGAAGCCACTTGACAAAGATTTAATCGGCGCTCTTTCCAGAAAAATACCGCGTATTATTACCGTGGAGGAAAATGTGCGTCAGGGAGGATTCGGAAGCGCGGTTTTAGAATGTCTGAGCGATGAAGGTGTTACAGGATGTTGTATTGAACGGATAGGCATACCGGATACTTTTGTTGAACACGGCCCCCAAGATCTCCTGAGAGCCGAATACGGCATAGACGAAACCGCTATAGTCAATGCAGCCATAAGACTAAATGATAAATGTCGGATAAAAAAAGACTTGACATAATCATTGTGGAAAAAGGGCTCGTAAAAACCCGTCAACGTGCCCGCGCACTTATTATGGCGGGAAAGGTTCTGGTAAACGACCGCCCTGTCGACAAGCCGGGGTTCATGGTATCATCCGCCGATGACCGGATTATCCTTAGAGGCGATGACATACCCTATGTCAGCAGAGGCGGCCTGAAGCTTGAAGCCTGCTTGAAAACCCTGGGGATCGACGTCAAAGGCTTTGTCTGTCTTGATGTGGGAGCATCTACAGGAGGATTTACAGACTGTCTGCTTCAACAGGGCGCAGATACCGTCATGGCCGTGGATGTCGGATACGGGCAACTGGCATGGAAACTCAGGCAAGACGATCGTGTCATGGTTATCGAACGGACAAATATCCGGTATATGCAAACCGAGATGATTCCCAAACCAGTTGATCTTGTTACAATAGATGTCTCTTTTATCTCCCTTAAAATCGTGGTTCCCGCTGTAATTAAGTTTATTCGAAAAGGGGCGAGGATACTTGCCCTGATAAAACCGCAATTTGAAGTCGGAAAAGGCAAGGTGGGCAAGGGCGGCGTGGTAAGAGACAGCGCGCTGCATGAACAGGTAATAGACGATCTTTCAGCCTTTTTTACTAAAACAGGTCTGTTGTGTGAAACGGTTATGCCGTCACCGATACTCGGCCCCAAGGGGAACAAAGAATTCTTTATTTCTTTAAGATACTGAACAGTCCTGTTTTTTGGTCTTGATTTTTTCAAACAAAATCTATAAGTATTCTTAAATTAAGGTTATTTTTTGGTCGATCTATGAAATCTAATGGAAAAGAGGAGCTTCAATGACTGATACGTTAAACAGACTAAGAAACATCGCTCTGATTGCCCATGGAGGCGCGGGCAAAACTTCACTGGCCGAGATCATGCTTTTTAAAGCAGGAGCAATTAAAAGGCTGGGACGGGTGGAAGACGGCAATACTGCAATGGACTTTGAACCTGAAGAACTTAAGCGTCAGGCAAGTATAAGCAGCGGATTCCACAAATATGACTGGGAAAAACATACGATAAATCTTATCGACACTCCCGGCGACCAGAACTTTTTTTCAGACACCAAAATTTGTATGCAGGCTGCAGACGGAGCGGTTCTGGTCATAGATGCGGTGGACGGCGTTAAAGTTCAAACTGAGCAGGCATGGGATTTTGCAGAGGAACTCAATTTGCCGTCCGTTATCTTTATTAACAAGCTGGATAGAGAGCGCGCTGATTTTTTACGCACTTTCAAAGATATTTCAGAATGTTTTGAGAAACCCAAACCGATTATTTTACAGCTTCCTGTCGGGTCGGAAAACGATTTTAAAGGGATTGTCGATCTTATCTCTATGAAATCATATACTTATGATGCTGAAGGCAAGGTGGTCGAAGGTGATATTCCATCGGAAATGCAGGATTTAGTCGAAACCGAGAGGGAAGCTCTGATCGAAAATATTGCAGAAGCTGATGATGAACTTTTAGAGCGGTATCTTGAAGGTGAAACCCTTTCACATGAAGATATAACGGCCGCGCTTAAAAAAGGAATTTTATCACCGATATTTGTTCCGGTTTTATGCGGATCCGTCATACGGGATATCGGTATCGATATTTTTATGGATTTTATCGTTAACTGCATGCCTTCACCTGATGAAAGAGGTCCAAAAAAAGGCGTGGATCCGGATAGTAAAAATGAAATTGAACGCGCGCCTGATCCGGATGCACCTTTTTCCGCCTTTGTATTCAAGACTGTGGCAGATCCATATGCCGGCCGTCTTTCAATATTCAAGATTGTATCAGGGAAACTGGGTGGAGACGGCAATTTTTATAACGTCAATAAAGATGCCAAGGAACGGTTCTCCCAGCTTTTGAGCCTTGAGGGCAAGGGGCAGAAACCGGTAACAGAGGCAGGGCCGGGCGCTATTGTTGCAGTTGCCAAGCTTAAAGAGACGGTTACCGGTGATACGCTTTGCGATGAGGGTAGCAAGATACAATTTGAATGCACAAAACCGCCCGAACCCCTTATCTCTTTTGCCGTTACCCCAAAGTCAAAGGGGGATGAAGACAAGATATTTATTTCACTTACAAAGTTATTGGAGGAAGACGCTGCATTAAAGCTTGATCGGAATGCCGAAACAGCTGAAATTTTATTGTCAGGGATGGGGTATGTCCACATAGAAACCTCCATTGAAAAGCTTAAAAGAAAGTTTAATGTCGAGGCACAGTTAAATACGCCGAAGGTACCCTTTAGAGAAACAATCAAAAAGAAAGTCAGGGTGCAGGGAAAACATAAAAAACAGTCGGGAGGCCATGGTCAATACGGTGATTGCTGGATTCAGATGGAACCGCTTCCGAGGAGTAAAGGTTTTGAATTTGTTGATTCAATAGTCGGCGGCTCCATTCCGAGACAGTATATACCTGCCGTGGAAAAAGGCGTTATTGAAGCCTCCCAAAAAGGTGTGCTTGCAGGATATCCATGCGTTGATTTCAGGGTTACGTTAGATGACGGTTCGTTCCATTCGGTCGATTCTTCTGAAATGGCATTTAAGGTTGCCGGTTCCCTTGCATTTAAAAAGGCTGTGACAGAGGCGAAACCTGTGCTGCTGGAACCGATCATGAAGGTTACAATTATCACACCCGACGAATATATGGGTGATATCATGGGGGATCTTAACAGCAGACGCGGCAAAGTACTCGGCATGGACAACAAGGGTAAAAATCAGGTCATTATGGCAAAGGTACCCCTTGCCGAATTTTTAACTTATGCGCCGGATCTTAATTCAATGACAGGCGGTCGCGGTATATTTTCAATGGAATTTTCGAATTATGACGAAGTTCCCGCACAAATATCACAAAAACTTATTGAAGAGCTGAACAAAGAAAAAGGTTAGTCGTAAAGTCCCTCTGCAGGTCATCTTTTGCAGAGGGACATTTTTTTGAAAAAATCCGGCAAAAAAATTTTGTTAGCGGTCTTGCAGAACGCATTTCTTGCATGGCGCATAACCCTGCCAGAAAGCATCCCATTTTTTTGAAAAAATACGTCTGTTTTTGCCTGCTATTTTTTTTCCAATTGGACATGTTTCAAGATGAAACCTTTTTGATCTCTTATTGCCCACATATACCGTTTCTTTTTCCTCCAGACTGTTCCACATCCCTTTTTTAGCCGACATTGCATCCTGCTGGGATTTAAGCAGAACATCATCATATCGGGCATTAGATTTGTAGTGTAAAAAATATGCATAGCCCTGCCCTGCCAGCGCAGCATTTACAAATGTCCCGTCCTCAAGAAAAACATAGGCAAGCAGCCGTTTGTATCGATCGTGCCTTTGTTTGTCAAACTCTAATCGAACCTTTTTTGAAAGCACCAGTCTTTTATTAAAACCGGTTGCTTTATATCCAAAAGGCTCGGCTTTTTGATTGTCATGATCAATTTCAGGGGCGTTAATTCCGATGTAACGAACACGGCGGCCGTCTTTAAGTACGATGGTATCTCCGTCAAATACCCATTTTACCTCAAACCACTCTTGAGCGCATGATTGCCTGCCGGACAGTAAAATAAAAAATAATATAAAAGTAAAAAAAATAAATTTCTTCATTTTAAAAATCTCAATCCAGCTTAAGCCTGCAATGTAATGCGGCGCTTCTATCCAGCATTTCCGGCAGTCCTCCTTGATCCGAGGGAATAAATCCAAGAGACTTTTTCCACACATCATCATCCTCCATGCAAAAGTAAACAACTATATTCGGTGCAATTTCTTTTATCCAGGAAGCCATTTTTCGATAAAAATCGATCCGTATCGGTTTAAAATACCTCATTTTTCCGTCAAGACCCGTTATAAATTCTCCATAGATTATTTTTGAATCAGGAAACCGCTTTTGTATTACAGACTTTAAAGACGGCATGAAACGGAAAGAACCAAGACTTATCCACACGATGTTGTCAGGAGAAATATGTGTAAATATTTGCCGGACAACCTTTTTATAATCTTCTTCACAGCCATCATAAATCACTATGGGATCAAAATGAAAAGCAACGGGGTATCCCCATGACTCACATTTTGACGCTGCTTTGAGCCTGGCGGAAAGTGATGCGGTAAAGCGTTCTTCTGTTTGCATCACCCTGTTTGAATTCAGCGACCATGCAACTATTGTTTTACGATTGTGATCGAGGTGTTTTAATCCTTCAACGGCCGTTGTTTTCGTTTTTAATTCCAGGACGGCATTAGACTGCTTTGAAAATTTTTGAACAAGCGTTTTTGAAATATCGGTACACGCCTCCCATATCATACTGTCTGTAAATTCTCCGGTCCCTACCCTGCTCACTTTTTTTTGTAAAAAAAGGTGTTCAAGTTCTTTGACAAGATCATTATGATTAACAAAATACTGAAGCACGGGCGGGTGAAAGTACGACTGCAATATGCAGTACGAACAGTCCATTGTGCAAAAAGTCCCGATATGTAAAATCTTATAGTCACAACATGTGTAATAACGTGTGCCTGGGCATTTACGGATAAAGGCGCCTTTATTTGCAGTAAGAAAAAGTGTCTCTTTCCCTTTTTGAACAGGATCATCCGCACAAGAGACCGACTCAAACACTTCCCTTGCATCCTGAACAATTTCAAACGGCACGTTAAGACGTGACTGGATGGAGATGGTTTGAGGCGAATCGATCACATGTTTGTCTATAAAAAGTTTTAAAATCGGCATGGGAACAAACAATCAGTTAAATTTGATATATTTTTTGATATAACCTGGCAACGATCTTATTGACAAGTCATTAAATTTAAATTGCTGACTTTAATATTACTTAAAAGGTTTTCAATGGATCTTTTAAAAATTCATGCACAGGCTCCATTTTGGCCTGACCTTTAGACTTTTTATGCTTCAGATTATAGACAATCTGAACCGGCAGTGTATTTTTCAGAAAGTTGTGAAAACGAAATAAAGACGGAGAAAACTTGTCATCACTTACTTTTACTTCAATCATTTTTACAGGTCTATTGTCAATGACAAGGAGAAAATCGACTTCATGCTTTTCTTTGTCTCTCAGATAATTAATGGCCACCTTGCTTCCTGTTGTATCCTCAATAAAATGGAGTTCCCGCAAAAGTGCGCAGGCAACCGTATTTTCCAGTCTTGCGCCTGTATCTCCTTCAACCGCCCCTGTGTCATACAGATAATATTTTGATTCTTTTAAAATACTGCGCGCTATATTTTTATGATATGGGCGAATCGGAAAAATAATATACAGATTTTCCAGAATCTGTAACCAGTGTTTTACAGTATGAATAGAGACCTGAAGATCATTGGCTAAAGATGTATATGAGGTGGTAGAACCGACGCGCGTTCTCAACAGGTCAATCAGTATTTCAATCGATTTTATATCCCTTACCCTGTCTAAATCCAAAAGATCTTCCCTGATAATTATATCGGTATGAATCCTCCGCCAGCGTTTTGCAAAAGTTTCACTGTTTTTTAGATATGGTTCCGGAAAACCGCCCAATTTAATTAATTTATCCAAGCTTGTTTTCGGTTTTTCATTAAGATACCGGCAGGTTTCTTTGACTGTCAATGGATGCAGACGAAAAGAAAAAAACCGTCCTGCCAGTGACTCTCCTCCTTTTTTATAAGTATCCAGCCTGGCCGAACCTGTAACAAGCAATGAGGGCGAATTCCCCTCTGTATCATATATTCCCTTAATCCATGATTTCCATTTTTTCATTTTATGGAGTTCATCAAAGATTATCAGCGGAACGTCTCTTGACCATTCTTCCCTGTGGATAATTTTGCGATCGGAAGTTGCATCATAGTTCAAATAAACATTCGAAGGCGCTAACCGCTTTGCTAATGTTGTTTTTCCGACTTGTCTCGGCCCTGATAAAAGTATAATCTTTTCTCGCAGGTCTTTTTTAATATATTTTTCTAAATATCGTTTCATTAGTCTATTATGAAGCAAACTTCATAATAGTCAAGACCATTATGAAGTTTGCTTCACTTTCGTCAAAGGCGGCCTGAATCTGCAAATTCTCCGATCCCTGCCCTGCTCACTCTCTTCCTGTTGTAAAGTTACTCAATCATTATGCGCTGTTCTCCAGCATGAGGAAAAGTTTTTCTATATAATGATCTTGATCGTCGTTACTTTGGTATTGTTGTTTTAATTTTAATTTCATTTGTTTTATGCCTTATTATTCAACAACTTCTTTATCTCACGGTAAAAATCAGATTCAATTTTCTGAGTTCTATTAAAGTCGTCATATTCTGCAAAGGCTCTATTTTCAGCCTGCTTATGAGAAATTTTTCCCTTGCCATCAAGAATCTTATATTCGTTAAATTCTAAAAACTTATTTACAGATTCTGCGAGTTTTTCCATTGTTAATGTTGTTCTATTTTCAATCAGTAGTGTCCGGTTAGCTTTTTGCATGTTAAATGGGATA
>JAUVKB010000191.1 GCA_030596405.1 Deltaproteobacteria bacterium | reverse complement strand
TCAAAGGTTCGCTCTCCGGATAATGACTGACACCTTGCTCAAGTGTAGATGCGGATTCTTCGTACATTCCGTTTCAAGGCGTGATGGCAGGTGCATAGCGAGCTATGTGCCTGTTATTGCAACGTAGAAGACGGGCAAAAAGGCAAGCAGGATGGGTAGATTATTTTTTGGAAGTTCCCTTATCTTGATCTAATCAAAAAGTCCCGTCTTTCTAAATTCTTCGATATCTTTTTCAGAATAACCGAGCTTAAGTAAAACATCCTTTGTGTGGCTTCCTGCAGGCAACCCGGCTTCGCCGTATTCCTGCGGGGTTTCGGAAAAGCGGATGGGATTTCCCAACTGGCGCACAATACTACCGTCAGAGAGTTTAACCTTGACCACCATTCCTGTCTCGGCGGTTTGGGAATCATCCAACACCTCGCCCATGCTGCGAACCGGTTCTACACAGGCATCCACATCTTTAAATGTATCCATCCATTCATCCCTTATCTTTTCCCTGATAACCGAGCGGACCCGCTCTTTTACCTGCTCAATATCCGGGGGGGTTACCCCGCCGGGAATAAGATCAGAGCATCCTGTGGCATTACAAAAAGCTTTAAAAAATTTTGGCTCCAGCCCGCCGAAACTGATATATTTGCCGTCTTTGGTTTCATAAAAATCGTATAAAGAACCACCGTTTAGATATTCCTTCTCACGTCCCGGCTCTCTTCCGTCCACTAAATAACCGGCGCCTGCCATGGCGTTGAAGGCGATTACTCCGTCCATCATTGAAATGTCAATATACTGCCCTTTACCGCTGTTTTTTCTGTGAATCAGCGCTGCAAGCACGCCGATAGTCATGTTGTTGGAACCTGAAGCTACATCGGCTATTTGCATCCCGGTTAAGCTTGGGCCTGTGTCTATCCTGCCTGAATAAGACATAATACCGGAACGGGAAATGTAGTTTATGTCATGGCCTGCTTTATCCCGTAAGGGGCCTGTTTGTCCATATCCGGTTAATGAAGCGTATATCAGGGCAGAATTTACCTCCTTTAAGTCTGAATAGCCCAGGCCGAATTTTGCCATAACTCCGGGTCTGAACTGTTCAATAAGAATATCATACTCCATAATAAGTTTATGAATAATTTCTATGGCTCGTGGGTCTTTCAGATTCAGGGTTATCGATTTTTTCCCCCTTCCCAACCAGGCTATGTTGGCGGAAATATCGGTACCGGCGATAAACGGGGGCATCTGACTTGTAAGCTCCGGTCTTGATCCGGACACGACTCTGAGCACCTCGGCTCCAAGATCCGCAAAAGTCAGGGTGGAGTATGGTCCGGGCAAAAGAGTAGTAAAATCCAATACTTTCAAACCAGTTAAGGGTCCTGGCATAACTTTCTCCTTTTTTGATAAATGGAAATTAATAAACGTACAGATAAAAAATAGTGCCCCTTAGGGTCAACTGTCTAAAACCCCCTCCTCAACAATTATCGTATTTCTATTCCTTAATTGAAGCAACCAGGCATCATAAACGTCAGCTTTTTTTTGCTGAAGCAGTCTTTTCTTTATATCTGTTTTTTTCTTTTCAAATTTTTCAAGCTCAGGTTTTTTTCTGTCCGTAAATTCTATAACATAATATCCCCTGTCACCTCTTATGACATTTTCCGGCAATTTATTTTCACTGGAAAGCTTAAAGGCAACACTTATAATTTTTTGCTCAAACCCAATATCAGGGATAGGGTCGTTCCGCTTGAAAAATCCGGTAGCAACAGGAGTTAAATCAAATTTGCCGCTTTCCTCACTTATAGATTTGCCTGCTTTTATCGCAGAAAAAAACCGTTCTGCATCCTTGCCCGCTTTTTCATCCTGTTTTTCCTTGATTAAATCTTCCCTGACCCTTTTTTCAACATTCTTTAGTTCGGGAATTCTTTCCGCAAGCCTTTCGGTTACCTGGAAAATGTAATACCCGTTTTCAAAATCGAGTACGTCACTGATCTCCATTAGGGAAAGATTAAAAGCGGCCGCTGTAAATTTTTCATGGTCTTTTATGCTTTTATCCGGCCCGTCTTTTTTTGTAAAAAAACCTGTCGTCATAACTTTAAGATTCAAAGACTGACCGGTTTTTATCAAATCATCTCCTTCGAAAGAAGCATTGTAAGCCGCCTCTGCACCATTATATGCAAGGTTTTTTGCTTTTTCAACGGTCAGAATTTTGCGTATTTCAGGTTTAGCGTCATCCAAAGAAAGGGTAAATTCTTCATTCACCTTTTCAACTTTGATAATATGCCATCCAAAATCAGTGCGCACAGGTTCGCTGATATCTCCGGCGTTCATGGAAAAAGCCTTATCGGAAAACGGTTTTACCATCTCTTCTTTTTTAAATGCTCCAAGTTGTCCTCCCGCGTTCTTGCTCGGGCATTCAGAATGCTGTTTGGCCAATTCGGCAAAATCTTTGCCTTCCACGGCTATTTTCATGATCTCCAGCGCTTTTGTCCTTGCCTTCTCGACGGTTTCAGGGTTGGCGTCCCGTCTGACCTTTATTAGTACATGCCGTGCCTCGACAGTTTTTTGATTTTTAAATTCTTCCAGGTTTGTTTCATAATAATCCTTTATCTCTTCATCGCTGATATTAACCTTTTCCGTATATGTTTCAGGGTCAAAATATAAATAAGCGGTTTTTATTTGAGGTTCTGTTTTATAAGATGTTTTATGTTTACCAAAAAACAGTCTTAATTCTTCTGCGGAAGGTTTGATATCTTTATATAGCTCAGGTTTAAACAATACATAATCGATATTTACCTCTGCATCATCCCATTTAAACCATTGCATGGCTTCATTATCAGAAACTTTAACACAACTTGTAACTAATGACCTTATCTTTTCCATTAACATGGACTGCCGCTGAATCATCTCGAATTCTTCAGGCGCCAGATTATTACGATTTAAAATATTTTTGTAAAGATGCCTGTCAAATACACCCGCTGTCTGAAATGCCCTTATTTTTCTTATTGCATCAGCAATCTCTCTATCGGACACCTGTAAATCAAGGTCTCTTGCTTCCTTTAACAACAATTTTTGATCGATAAGTTTTTCCAGAGCCTGTCTTTTTACTTGAAACATCTTTATCATTTCGTCATTCATGCTGCTTCCGAATCTGCTTTTCAATTGTTCGACAAGATTCTCATACGTCTGTCTATACTCTTCCACAGTAATAGGCTCGCCGTTAACAAGCGCAACCCTGCCCTCCTTTTTTGAACTGAAACTTCCAACGCCCCAGAATACAAACACAATAACAATGGCGCCTAAAATAATCTTAATCATCCAATTCGTGGCATACTTGCGCATTACATTAAGCATATAATTTCCTTCTTGAAGAGATTTTTAACTGATTATCATTATAGGTTTTTTATCCATTTTAGTTCCGACCGACTGGGAGCAAAAAACGCATCTATATTCATACTTGTCACCTTCCGGTAAAACGATAAGAAGGTGTTTCCGTACTGGAACCGCCCGTTTGCACATAGGGCAATACAGCTCGGTTGCATCAAATTCTTTGAACGTTCCGGGCTCTGCGGTTTGATTTGTATATGCTCCGGCCGGTTTTCTAAAAAATTTTGATTCCATATTTGTACCTTTGAAAAAATAAACAATCAAACAAAAAACATGCAGATTTTGTAATATTTAGAGATTGGGCAAATGCCCGGTTTTGACTTTTTACGGGTACGTCAAAATAAATCATAACTTAATTTCAATAATATATAAATCGTTTGTTGTCCACAGTTTTTACTGTGTTATACAGGGTAACCGCATTTGGAGGTCATTCTGCCGGGACATTTAATAGGTAATCGTTATTCCATCCAGCTCTGAGCCGTTTGGACTTAATACTTTTTTTTAGTGAGGTTTCCTTTTTTTTATTTCCTATTCCTCGGAAAAATTGTATGTTCTATGAAAATTTTATATAAAAATATTTGTACGCCACAAGAAAGCCAGCCTAACTATGTGCAAATTATGATAAAATTAAATCGATTTCATATAAGACTTCTCGTAAAAAAATTCAAGGAATGTTTCATTTTTTATAAAGACGTGCTTGAACTGCCTGTAAGGTATGGTGACGAGACCTCCGATTACCACTCCCCGACAGCCACACCTCCAGGGAGAAGAGGGGTGAACGATGGCGAATCAGCCATCCCTGGCGTCAGCTCCAGTGCGAACGAGACCGCC
>JAUVKB010000167.1 GCA_030596405.1 Deltaproteobacteria bacterium | reverse complement strand
CGTTGCTATGGGTATTGTTATCGGGCTTGCGGCTGAAGGAGATTTTGCGTCGTGGTCTGAAGATTTGCCGGAATTTTTTTTAATTTCTCTTTTTGGGCTGATTTTTCTTCCCTTTATACGTTTCCTTGCGGATAAAATTCTTCTTCCAACCGTAAAACTTTCAAAAGAGATAGCCGGACAGGAAAAACCTAATGTGGGCGCAGCTTACATTGAAGCGTTTTCTTATATTGCGGCGGCTTTTCTAATCTACTGGTGTGTATAAATCACGCGGCCCCGGCGTTGGGCTGGTTCTTAAAACTTCTCTTTTTGCCACCGGATGCGCCGGTATTGTTGCCGAGTTTGTCTTGTCGACGCTCGCGACCTATCTGATAGGAAATGCTATTTTCCAATGGACTATCGTAATGTCCATTATGCTTTTTGCAATGGGAATAGGGAGCCGTATCAGCAGGGTATTTTATCACAGGCTCCTTGACACTTTTATCCTTATTGAATTTTCCCTTTCAGTGTTGTGCGCTATTTCCGCCCAGCTTGCCTATGTGCTTTCCGCATATACCGGCTATATAGCCCTTGTCATTTATATCCAGGCCTTTTTGATAGGGAACCTTATCGGTGTTGAGATTCCTCTTGTAATCCGTATAAACGAGTCATATGAAAATCTTAGAATAAATATTTCAGGCGTCATGGAAAAGGATTATTACGGCGCCCTTTTCGGCGGCCTTGCCTTTGCCTTTTTTGCACTCCCTTATTTAGGGCTTACCTATACGCCGATTGTGCTGGGCGCAATAAATTTTCTTGTGGCGTCTCTACTGTTATGGCGATTTTTTTTTCTTATAGAAAGAAAAGTGCTTACTGTCTCTGCTTTTATTTGCACACTTTTTTTTCTTGTCGTCCTGGGAGTTATTGCGGGACCGGTAATCAGATACGGTGAAGAGCTCAAGTACCGTGACAAGGTCGTCTATTCTACGCAAACAAGTTACCAGAAAATTGTTATCACCCGATGGAAAAACTATTACTGGCTTTATATTAACGGTCAGGAGCAATTTTCTACCTTTGATGAAGAAAAATATCATGAACCGCTTGTGCATCCTGCCATGAAGCTTTCATGTGATATGAGCAGAGTCTTGATCCTTGGAGGCGGAGACGGTCTTGCCCTGCGGGAAGTATTAAAACATAAAGAAGTAAAATCGGTCGCACTGGTTGATATAGATCCTGTTATGACGAATCTTGCAAAAGAGCATCCCGTGCTTGTTTCGATAAACCAGGGTTCAATGTCCGATCCAAAAGTTATAATAATCAATAAAGACGCATCAAAATTTATTAAAAAGGATTCACATCTGTATGGCGTTATCATTATCGATCTGCCTGATCCGGACTCTGTCGACCTGATGCACCTGTATTCAGAAAATTTTTATCGGATGCTCAGCAGTCACCTTATAAAAGGCGGGGTTATGGTCACCCAGGCTACAAGCCCGTATTTTTCCAGACGGGCTTTTTTGTGCATTAATAAAACAATAAAAAAGGCTGGGTTTTCAATTTTGCCTTACCACAACCAGGTTCCGACAATGGGTGAATGGGGATGGGTAATCGGAATAAGGAAAGAAGATACGCATGAAGATTGGTTGAAAAAACATATTGTGCTTGCAGATTTTACGGATATTAAAACCAAATTTTTAGACAAGGATGCAATGATTTCAATGGCGCATTTCGGCAAAGGAGTGCTGGATAAAGAGTTCATGAAGGATATAAAGATAAATACAGAGTTAAGCCCGGTTCTTTACCGGTATTACCTGTCAGGATCGTGGGGCATGTATTAACAGTTTTTATGAATTCCTCGGCGTTAGCTCCCTTGCCTTTTTTTCCTCATAAGACCGTACGAGCAAGACAGGATGATGAGCTCCGCGCAGCACTTTTCCCGCCACACTTCCATAAACCCATTGTTTTAAGCCCGATCGTCCATGTGTTGCCATTACGATTATGTCAACAGAATGTTTTTGTGCATATTCTATGATGGTTTCCGCGGCATGGCCCATTTCAACAACACAGTTAACCTTTACCGGCTCAGGATCTAATTGTTTTCTAATCGAATCTATATATTCGAAGGCCTGCTTTTTATAGATTTTCCATTGTTCATCAATAAAAATCGCGTGATGTTCATCGAGTTTAATAACATTTTCCATAGGCTCTACAATTCTTAACAGAGTCATCTCCGCGCTGCTGAGTTCCGACAGGATTAATGCATCCTTTAAGGCTACTTCCGCCAGTTGTGATCCGTCTAACGGCACGAGGATATGCTTGTAGGTGTTTTCCATTATAACGTTTCTCTTTAAAAGGTTGCTTTTCCTGTATTATACAAAAACCGGTCACAAAATCTTATCAAGAATCCTTTTAAATTAATCTGTTTTAATATCGAGAACAAAATTAATCATTATTTTTCTCCGGGGCCTTTGGTTTCGGCTTCTTTTTTTTAAGACAAATCTTGTCTTTTCTGACAAATGCACACAGCTTGGGATTGTAATATTCTTTACAATTTAATGGGTTATATAGCGGGCATTCAGGGTGTTTTTCTGACATGGATATAGTTTCCCCCTCATAATTTATTTTCTGTACGTAAGTTACTCCCCTAAATTTTTATTTTTTTTTAATATATAGCATGAATGCTCAAATTTTACAAGATATTATGTTATTTCAAAATCCACCGCCTAAAAAATATAAGGAAGGCCAAATTCCGTCATTATTTTTCCCAAGCCCTAAAGTCTCCAGTATATTATATTTTTTTCTTTTGCCTCGGCCCTGCTGAAAGCGCCTTTCAGATCAATAACTATAGGCGCTCCATCTGCACATAATCCTGCGATATTTGAAAGACCAAACTCTTTGTACGGTTGGTGGATGACCGCCAGGATAGACGCATCCACTCCTGAGAGACTCTCCAAATCGAGAAGCTCAAGGCCATAATACGATTCGGCTTCTTTAGCATCCGCCAGCGGGTCATTAACAAGAACCTCAATGCCGTAATCTCTCAGTTCACGGATAATATCTATCACTTTAGTATTTCTAAGATCAGGGACATCCTCCTTGAAGGTAATCCCAAGAACTGCGACTTTTGCCCCGTAAACCCGTTTGCCCGATTTGGCCAGTATCTTGACAGTCGGTTCCGCAACATATTTACCCATGCCGTCGTTAGTTCTCCGGCCGGCCAATATCATTTCCGGGTGATATCCGAATGATTCAGCCTTGAATGTCAGGTAATAAGGGTCAACACCGATGCAGTGTCCACCGACAAGACCTGGTTTAAATGGGAGAAAATTCCATTTGGTCTTGGCAGCCTCAATGACATCCTGTGTATCTATATCCATTTTATGGAAAATCATGGCAAGTTCGTTCATCAGCGCTATATTTAAATCTCTTTGGGTATTTTCTATGACCTTGGCTGCCTCCGCCACCTTGATTGAAGATGCAAGGTGGATCCCCGCGCTTACAATTTTGCCGTAAACATTAAAGAGAAGCAAACACGTATCCTGATCCGATCCTGAAACGATCTTGACGATTTTATCGACCGTATGAATTTTATCTCCGGGGTTTATCCTTTCCGGTGAATAGCCTACAGTAAAATCGATGCCGTGTTTAAATCCGGATTCACGTTCCAGAATGGGAATACATACTTCCTCCGTAACTCCGGGATAAACCGTTGATTCAAGAACAACACACGAACCTTTTACCATATATTTTCCAACTGTTATAAAGGCGCTGCGAACCGGGTTCAAATCCGGGATACGGTGCCGGTCAATCGGGGTCGGCACCGCAACAATTATCAATCGGCATAAAGAAATATCTTCCGGGTTGTTCGTGAAACATATCCTTGCCTCTTTCAATTCTTGCTCATTAACCTCAAGCGACCTGTCACAACCTGATTTAAGCTCATTTATCCTTTCCGGCTTAAGGTCATAGCCGACAATATCAAAATGCTTTGAAAGATGCATCACTAAAGGAAGGCCGACATAACCCAAACCTACCACGGCAATCTTGTCTTTACCCGAACAAAGAGATTCAAATTTTACCATATTCTATTTTCCCATAATTTGTAACCGGAAGCCTTATATTTGCAAAACAGCTTCTACTGCTACCCGATAAAAAAAGGCCTGAAAAATTTCTCGTCTCTTTTCAAAGCCTCCTTAATATCCTCAAGAAGCCTTGTTTTTTCTTCCGGAAGCTTTCCGCTCAGGTTGATATAATTTGTATAATGATCGCTTACGACACAAGAAGATACCTTTAAACCACTTATCAGCAAAGCTGTTTCTTCTAACACTTCATGGGGGCTCAGCATCTTAAAGGAACCGTTTTGCACATCTTCCAGCAAAGGAGTGTTTACTTTCGGTACAAAGGTGCGCAGCCGTATAAAATCAGGCGATATTTCATTTAACACCTTTGCAGTTTCAACCGCATGGAATTTTGTGCGTTCCTTGCCGCCGATTCCTAATATTATATATAGACTCAGCTCTATTCCGGCATTTATTACCCATTTTCCCGCCTGTATCTGCTCAAGGGCGTTTGTGCCTTTTTTAATATGTTTCAATATCACATTATCCCCGGATTCCAGACCCACATGAATCCTCGACAGACCGGCTTCGGATAGACGTTTAAGCTCGGCTTGCCCTTTTTTGAAAATATACTGTGATGAACCATAAACCGTGATACGCTGTAAATCCGGGAAAACATCTCTCGAAAAAAGACATATTTCACAAAGATCATCCG
>JAUVKB010000110.1 GCA_030596405.1 Deltaproteobacteria bacterium | reverse complement strand
TGCGAAGAGGCTTTTTTTTAATGAGGGTATCAGAGCCGGCTTCGAAAATTCAAGGAGGAATAAAATGATGAGAAATAATCAAAATAAAAGGAACATGCTGACGATTTTAATGAGTATGGTATTGATGTTGTTTTTTATTCCGTTTGCTGTTGCTTCCGATGAAGACAAAGAGGAAAGGTATGAACTCGAACCGATATCGGTCATTGCGACAAGGACTCCCAAGACATCACTGGACGCCCCGGCGAGCATTTCCGTTATTACGGAAGATGAAATTGACGCTTTTATTTCCGAACATCCATTTAAGCCTCTCACCCGTACGGAAGGAGCGTGGCCCCGGCAATACAGAGGCCTGGCGGATTACTGGGCGCGTCCTCTTTTCCGCGGGCACAGAGCCCTCATTCAGGTTGACGGGGTGAACTGGTATGATTACGGCTACTATTATCATACCGGTGCTATTCCCATGTCGGATTTGGAAAGGATTGATGTAGTAAGAGGACCATTTTCCGCGCTGTACGGTACCTTGGCTCAAACTGCTGTAATAACTTATACAACAAAAATACCTGAGGATACGGAGATCAAGGCATCTGCCTCTTACGGCGACTGGGGCAGCAGATTTTACAGCTTCAGGATTGCTGATCGGCCTTTTAAAAAAGAAAAAATCGGGAAAGCTTTCCCCTGGTTGAAAAATACCTTTGATGACAGGTTTTTTTTCTCTTTCAGTTTTAAGTCCCGCACGTCGGACGGATATGTGACCACACCCTCTTACAAAAGCCTCGGCAGCCCCGTTTCAGGCGACCTTGATCCGGAGATACCGGTTGTAACCGGCGGGCATGGGGATATTGATCCTCAAAACGGGAAGGACCGTTACATGATAGGCCATCAGGGGGACAACTGGTATGAAGATTACGGCATGTTTTTTAAGACAGGTTATGATTTTGCTTCTGACGCCATGCTTTGGTACAGCCTGAATATCAGCAAATTTGAATACGGCTGGAGAGATGGGAAGAGCTTTCTTAAAGATTCATCCGGCGCCACGCTGTATGAAGGTGATACTTATCTTCAGAATGGAGGAAATACATACGCATTGACGTTAAATCCCTTTCTTTTCACATCCGACCCAAGAGAAAAAAGCTCGGTTGTCCACACGCTTCATTACAACCAGTCAATAGCCGACCGCGTGGATATTGTCGGCGTATTCGGATTCAACGATAAAGAGAGCAAGACCCACTATGTCAGCAAAGGCAGAAGCAAGGTGGAAGACAATTACCTCATGCAGGCCGATCTGTCCGCCACATTTCATCTTTTAGACGACACCTGTCTCATTACAGCAGGGGCTCAAGCTGTTTTAGAAAAGGCGACTGTAAAGGACAGGAACCTTTCCGACCCCTACGATGATAACAGTGTTGAATCGGTCAGGGAAAAGACCTCGGGGAAAAACCGCACATTCGGAACATTTATTCAGGCGGAGTATTCACCGTTGGATTATTTGACTGCCTATCTCGGCGGCCGGTACGACTACTGGGAGGGGTATGACGCATATTACGCCAATATTGATGGTAATTATGTTGAACACCCTGACGTTGATGACGGAAAATTCAGTCCCAAGGTATCCCTCGTGTATCGTCCCAGGGAAAACGGAAGCATCAGGGCTTCCTATGGCGAAGCATTTACCGCGCCTTCTCTATATTACAGAACAGCAAGCTACTATTGGGAAGGGGGAGGAAGCATATCAATGGCCAACCCCAATCCGGATCTTGACCCTACAACTAACAAATCCTGGGAAATCGGCACTGAATGGGAATTCTGGAATAGACGCATCCGTTGTAAGGCGACCTATTTTGAGAATGATTTTGAAGACCTGATTATTAATCGGAAAACGACATCTACCCTTCCGGATGGAACCCAATTAATTGAAAAACAGCGGATCAATGCCGAAGAATCCGAGGTAAACGGCATCGAGACATCGATTGAGGCCATTCTTCCCTATAATATGAAGGGAGGGCTTTTTTATGCGCATAACTGGTCTGAGTATACAAAAACGGAAGATCCGGAAAAAGATGGATGGGAAATGGATGAAACTCCGACAGATATGTGGAGCCTCTGGCTTGGCTATTTCGGGCAATCTCTGGATGCGAGCCTTAGTTACAGATACTGTGATAACAGATATGACGATGATAAAACCAGTTATGCAGATACAACCTACAAAGGAGATGATGACTACCATCTTGTAGATGCCAAGGTCACCTTCAGGCCCATGGACCATATAGCGGTTTCTGTTGCTGTGGATAATCTGTTCGATAAGGAATATTATGAATATTATCGCGGCCCAGGCCGTTTTTGGCTCGGCACCATGACTGTTCATTTCTAAAGGAAAACCTGTTATGAAAGAAATTAAAATGTCGATTCAAAAGTACTGGGACTGGAGAAGCAAGAGTTATGCTTATGACACGGAAAAATCGATGTACATTTCGAACAAATGGGAATTGATTTTAAAAGAACTGGTTTCAGGGGATTCCGGAAGACGTGCCCTTGATATCGGGACAGGGAGGGGGCAATTTGCCATATATCTTGCCCGCCTGGGTTTTGATGTAACAGGCGTTGACCTTTCCGAAAACATGATTTATCAGGCCGGGAAATATGCCCTGTCACATAACCTGAACATTGATTTTAAGACCGGAGATGCCGAAAGCCTTGAGTTCGAGGACAGTACCTTCGATGTGGTGGTCTCAAGGAACCTTTTGTGGACTCTCGCCCAGCCTGATAAGGCGCTTTGCGAATGGCGGAGGGTTATGAAAAGGGGAGGCACGCTGGTTGTGTCCGACGGATTGTGGATGAATTATACCTGGAAACGTATCCATCATCTGGCCTTAAACCTGGTCAAAAGGATATTTCAACGCGACAGTATGCTCTCCTTTCGTTTTTTTTGTAGTTATGCGCCTCTTCAAAAATCACTTCCATTTTATGAAGGCTTACGCTTTGAAGAAGCGGAATCGCTTTTGAAAACCGCCCGTTTTAAAAAGATCGAATCCTACGACACATCCTGTTTTGAAATAAATCCCTATTTTAAAAAGAAACGGATGAATAATATTGAACCGCTGTTTTTTATTGCTTATGCAACAAGATAAAGAAAAGGCCATGTTAACTCGTGTCCATCCATAAATGGTCTTTTCGGAGTCTCGCAGGCTCGCTTACCTGCCCAATCTCTGCGTTACGCGAAAAAAATAATCCTCGGAGGTAAGCGAGCTTGTGAGACTCCGATATCAGACATATGCCTGTGGTTATTTTTTTCGCGTGCCTTGATCTTGAACAAAAATCCCTATTTATGGACGGACACTAACTCACTGGCTCTTTTTTTGTCTGAAAATTATGAAACCTTCCTTTTTTTTCTTGCTGATTTTCTTGCCGGCGGTTTTATGCATCATTCCATCTGCTTTTACGTCAGGCATATCCGATGAACTCATTATCGCAAAACCTTTTGGCCCTCGTATCAAAGTTCCAGACCCTGCCAAAGGGTATAACGGGTGGTATACCAGCGAGGCAGGGGTAACGGAAACACTCTTCGTCCTTGATTTCCACATGAATTTAAAACCCTGGCTTGCTGAATCAGTTACAAACAAAAGCCCGTTGGTCTGGGAAATTAAATTGAAAAAAGGCTTGCGGTTTCATGACAATACATGTGTGAATGCCCAGGCCGTTAAATGGTCTTTTGACAGGATTATAGATGAAAAAAGCAAGGTGTTTAACAAGCGCTTACATGGTTCACTTAATATCAAAAGCATTATCGCAGTGGATAGCCATACCCTGTTGTTTGAAACCCATAAGCCCCATGCAGGGTTTTTATATTGCTTAACATCTCCCGGCACAGGGATAATACGACCTGTGAATAAAGGGCAAATAATTTGCGGCACAGGCCCCTTTATACTTAAAAAGGTGATTCCAAATGAACAGATGGTAGTAGAAAAATTTGATAACTACTGGGGAGGACAGCCAAACCTTGCAAGGGTTTATCTTAAAACGGTTATGAACCCCTCAACAAGGATGCTCGCCTTTGAAGCCGAACAGGTGGATGTCGCGGTAAATTTCCCCGAAATTGATGCCCGTCGTATTGAGTCGCGTAAAGATGTTAAAATTATTCACAAGCCCACCAACAGACTCTGCTTTTTTTTTGTCAGGGTCGCGGATGGCCCGCTTGCCGATCCCTTAGTGCGGAAGGCCCTTAATTATGCCATAAACCGGAAAGAGATAGTGGATGCGATCCTGGCAGGTATCGGAGGTGAAATCGGCGCGTCTGTCTTCCCTGAAGTTCTTCCCTGGAACAATAAAACTCTTAAGCCGTACCCTTATGATCCCGCGAAGGCGTCAAGGCTCCTCGCCGATGCGGGGGCTATAGACAGCAATGGTGACGGGATTCTTGAAATCGGAGGCCGGCCCCTGCTCCTGAACGTGTGGACCTATGAAGGCCGCGCATCATTAAAGCCCCTCCTTGAGCTGGTGCAGTACCAGTTGGCAAAGGTCGGTATTGCCGTAAAGCTCAAAATTACCAAAAAGGGGTCACCCATTAACCAGGCCATGAAAAGAGGCGGGGTACATTTGAACTTGCAAATGTGGAATGTCGCTCCCCAGGGGGATCCCGATTATTTTATTTCTAATGTCTTCATCAGTAATGCCGAATCTAACTTTATGGGATACAAAAATCTGGAGATTGACCGATTGGCAAAAAAAGGGAAAGTCACCTTTGACTTGAAATCACGAAAAAAAATTTATGACAGGATACAGGAAATTATCTATAATGAAAGCCCTGTGATTGTGCTCTTTCATAAATCGCTGGTGTCTGCCGTATGTGATTATGTGCAAAATTATCAAATTCATCCAGCGGAAAAATATCTTTTGACCAAAGGGATAGGTCGAAGATAAATGCCTGCCCAAATGTGTGGCCGGCCATAGGAGGCTGTCTGAGAATAGCAATCTTTTCAAAATCGAGGCATGCAAAAAAATAAATACCTGTAAATTGTCATTGCCGCGAAGGCGGGAGGTAAGAGAAGACTCCGATCCAGGAATATACTGGATGCCGGATCAAGTCCGGCATGACGGAGCAAGCCTATTTAATCGCCGGGTTAATAACACAAAAAAACGGAACATCAGGCAGTCTTATGTTAAAAGTGGAAAACCTTGTCGTTGATTTTCCGAACAATCCAGCGGGAGCAAGGGCGTTGGAGGGGATCTCTTTATCTCTGGAAAAGGGCGAAATCTTAGGCCTTGTGGGGGAATCAGGTTCCGGTAAAAGCCTTTTTGCAAAAAGTCTTATCCGGTTGGAATTCCCGGCCAAAATAATTTCCGGCTCTATTCTTTTTAACGGTGAAGATCTGGCAAACAAAAGCCAAAAAGAAATGCGTCGGCTAAGAGGTGATAAAATTTTTCTGGTCATGCAAGATCCCAAAACCACCATGGATCCTGTTTTTACAATGGGACACCAGTTTAAAGAGGTCGTTTCATTGTATGGCGGTTTAAAAGGTGATAAAGGTCGAAAAAAAGCAAAGGTATCTGAAAAAATATACGAACTGCTGCGAAGCGTAGGCATAGCATCACCAAAAGAGAGATGCCGCCAGTATCCTCATGAATGGAGCAGGGGAATGTTGCAGCGCGGCCAGCTTGTTACAGCCTTTTCTTCTTCTCCTGAATTATTGATTCTGGATGAAGTTACCTCCGCCCTTGACCCTACTGTCTGCCTGCAAATTCTCGATTTGATAATCCGGTTAAAGAAAGAAAATTCATCTGGAATTCTTCTGATTACTCATGACCTTTCCGTTGCCCATAAGGTGTGTAACCGTGTGGCGGTCATGCAAAAGGGTTCTATTGTGGAGACAGGTACGGTCCGGGAAATATTCGACAAACCGGTCCATCCATATACATGCTTGCTGGTATCAAGTATGTTTGAAGATCTGAATAGCTGACAGGCAGGAATGTCAATGGCCGCGCCCCTTCTAAGCTTGCGCAATTTCTCTGTAAAATTTCCCATGAGATCCGGTTCATATTTCCGGAGAAGTTCTTTTTATGCCCTCCGTGAACTATCATTAGATATTCATAAAAAAGAGACCTTATGTCTTATCGGTGAAAGTGGTTCCGGCAAAACCACCCTGATATGGGCGATACTGGGGCTTTTACCATTTTATAAAGGTAAAATAATCTTTAACAACAGGATTATCAGGAAAAGCAATGATCCGATTCATCAAGACCTCAAGGCCGTTTCCCAGATGGTCTTTCAGGACACCCTCTTATCATTAAATCCGCTTCTAACATTAGGCCGGTCCATCGAAGAGCCGCTGCGCGCCAGGGGCCTTGGAAAAAAGGAGAGAGCTGAAATTGTGAAAAGGGTGGCAATTCAAACAGGGCTTTCATCCGAGCTGCTTCAGCGTCGTCCTTCAAGTGTGTCGTTTGGCCAGAGTCAAAGGGCATGTATCGCCAGGGCTCTTTCCACGAATCCCGAGATCTTGTTTCTTGACGAACCGCTAACGGCGCTGGATGCTGTTATTCAAGGCAAAATTGCGCGCCTGCTCTTGCGAATAAGAAATGAGCGTTCTCTTACATGCCTTATTATCACACATGATCTTGCCTTTGTTAAAAATATCGGTACCATGGTTGCTGTGATGTATCTTGGGAGGATTGTCGAAAAAGCGCCCGTTGAATTTTTTTTTAATAAGCCCTGTCATCCATATTCCCTGGCCCTGTTGTCAAGTGTTCTGAAACCTGGTGTCTGGCAGGGTGAAAAGATTATTCTTAAAGGGGAAATCCCATCACCACAGCATCCCCCGTCCGGCTGCGTATTCCACCCAAGATGCCACCTTAAACTTCCGGTATGTGAAAAAATCGAGCCAGGGATGAAAAGACTCTCCCCAAGGCATGAGGTATACTGCCATCTGTTTTGAAATTTTGAGATCTGAACCATTAGGGTTCGCGCAAAAATAACTTTACAGAATCGGCTCTCAGATTCAGGCTGGTGTCGTGTCATTTATGTAATGACGCAAAGACGGTCGTCATTCCCGCGGAAGCGGGAATCCAGAAACGC
>JAUVKB010000130.1 GCA_030596405.1 Deltaproteobacteria bacterium | reverse complement strand
GGTGTTCATATATCCGGTCAGTCTTTGCGCAGCATCATGGTGCATAAATTTAAGCTCTCTTGTATTATCGTATTCATGTGAAATTGTAAAATTATTTGCAAAGCTTCCCTTTGTTTATTCAAAGGTAATAACACCTTCTTTTTTTGAAATTTGCTGTTTTTACCTGCTTGGCTGGGCTCTTCTAAATATAAAAGAGTTTGGCGGGCAAAATACGGTTTCAAGCCCAAATACCGGTGACCTGCAACCCCCCAAAAAACATAAAAGAACAGACTTTAACACGCGTAAAATCGCAATAATCGTTGCAGTTGTGACAATTATTGCAGGGTGTGCCGACGCCTGTTACTGGCTAAACATCAGGTTTTGGCATAACGATCTAAGGGTTACGATAATTGACGTAGGCCAGGGGAGCGCGGCTCTTCTCGAATTTCCGAAAGGGACGGTTTTTTTGATAGATGGAGGAGGGTTTGCCGACAATTCGATTTTTGATATGGGAGCAAGGGTTGTAGCGCCTTTTCTATGGCACAAAAAAATCAAAACTGTGGACACGATTGTTCTTTCTCATCCGAACAGCGATCACTTAAATGGTCTTTTATATATCGCTGAAAATTTTCATGTAAAAAACGTATGGACCAATAATGAGGCTGTAAATACTTTCGGCTATAAAAGGTTCATTAAAATTATAAAGAAAAATAATATTTGTATGCCCAACTTTAAAGATATTCCCTGCAAACTTGATATAAACGGGGTAGATATTAAAATAGTATATCCGCCCAAAGATTTTCTCGATAAACGGGAAAAGGAAAGCTGGCGCAATTTGAACAATAATTCAATGGTAATAAAGGTTTTGTTTGGGACAAAATCTTTTCTTTTCGCAGGGGATATTCAGGCAAGAGCCGAAAGAGAACTTGTTGCAATTAAAGGCGGCGAACTAAAAAGCACGGTGCTTGTTGTTCCCCACCACGGCAGTAAAACATCAAGCACGGCACTCTTTCTTGAAAAAACAGCGCCGGAATTTGCGATAATATCATCCGGCTGGAAAAATCGTTTTAAGTTTCCACATCCATCAGTCTTAAGGCGGTATGAAAAACAGGGGTGCAGGATATTGCGAACGGACATCAACGGGGCAATAGCAATATCGACAGATGGCAAATCTATAAAATTTAAGCCGTTTATTAAAGACTCATAGATAGAAACGTCATCACAAGCCGGCTTCTCTTTCTATCTCCTTTTTCAGGCTCCCCATAATTTCAAATGCTTCTTTTATCGTTTCGCCTGTTGGAGATATAACGGCAGGTAACCAGCATTGATAACACCAGCTAAAAAAATCGTTCAACATATGGACGGTTTTTGCGATAATATCGATTTCGTCTACAATACCGTCATTATTGTAATCGCCACAGTCACGCATAGGTTTCCAGCATAGTAACATCCAGCTTTTAAACCGGTTAATCTCGTCTTCGGCTTTGATCGTCAGATCAGTGATATCTACATTGCCATCTCTATTATAATCAGGAATGCAGCTTACCCCTTGTGTGGAGATGGTAATATCGTCAATTAACATTGGATACTCTTTGAAAGTCGCTTTCCCTTCAGCCTGAAATCGTGTTAAAGGATAATAAGAGAGGTCAATTCTTGTACTTGTTGTATATTTCAGAGTATCGTCTCTGTAAAAAGAGATTATCCCGTCAGGTGCGATCTCTATTCTGAAATTGTGCCACTCATCATCAGGGTAGGCCTCAAAATAATCTTCCCTTACGAATTCATCATTAACAGTATAAATGATCCCTTTCCCCAAAGAAGACGAGATCATCTGGATACAAACAAAAGTTTTATAATATCCTTCATGCTCACATGGGATTGCCGGCAGATCCCCTGTCGTAAATCCGGCCGTTATAGTCATGCCGGTCATGCCGGATGAATTGCCCCTTAACCAGAAATCAGCAACAAGGTCACAGGTGGTATCAAATTTTTGCACCGTGCATACAGCGCTGTTGCAAACCTCATCCCCATTAATGTCAAGAGCATTTTTACCGCTGTGACCGGAGGAAAATATGACGGGAAGAGGATCGCCGGCGGTTTCCCACTTCAACGGATCAATACCTGCCTCCCAATCCTCAATAAAAAGCGTTTCGGCAAAAGCCGTGCCGCAAAACAAGCAAAACATGCCTGAAAAGATTATACCTGCTATAATTGTTTTCATCTTTCCCCCCGTCTATTGGTTGGAACAATCTGAAAACCTGTATGATTTAAAATTTATAATTATTAAAGGAATAATGTGTATTCGTTGGATTTTGTGCTGATTTCTTGTGTTTCTACATGAATAGATAATAGAATGCTTTCAATTACGTCTCTTGATATCGAAAGGCTGTAAACAAGAGCCTCTTTCAAAGAGGCTCCCGCAGCCATAAGTTCTGCTACCATCAAACTGTGACGTACCGATACAGTTGTATTAATATTGGGATCGCTTCTCAAATTACCGACCACTTTAAGTATAAGAGCTGCCTCTTTATCGCTGATGCCGGTTTTATTTGCCAGTATTTTTTTTTCTATTTCAGGCGATGGGTAATCAACCGGGATAATATAAAACCTATCTCTCAAAGCAACATCGAGAGAATCCGTGCCGGTGAATTCTTCTCCCTCATTCATGCTCGCGAAAAAGACCACGCCGTCTACCACACCAATCTGGCCAAGCTGATCAACCCATATCGACCTGTCTTCGGAAAGGACGGAAAAGAGTTCATTAAGAGCCTTGGGATGTTCGGAGCGATTGATTTCTTCCAGATGTATAACACAGTTGGGGGTTGTGATGGCTTTTGGGAAAAGGAATTCCTGGTAATAGGTTTCTCCTCCTTTTAGAGCGTGCTCACCAAAAAGCTGGCCGGGCTCGGAAAGCTGGCCTATCTGAAAAACTGCGAAAGGACGCTTGTAGTAAGCTGCAAACTGGCGTATTAATGACGACTTCCCACAGCCCTGGCGGCCTGTGATAAGGATATTAACGGGGTGTTCCCTTGAAAGTTTCTCAAGACTGTCCAAAACACGTATTATTTCCTCCGGCAAATAAAAATATCTATCCAGCGTTGGTGTGCTTAATTGCTTGTGTTTTTCCACATTTTTCTCCGACAGTTAATATTTGAGAATTCTTTGAAACAAACGCTCAATGGCTTTTGGAAGTTCATCGATTGTATCAAGAAACTGGAGCTGTTTCCCATATTGATTAAAAAGCACATCCTTATCTTTATAACCACAACCTAATGTGATTATGTCTATTTTTTCTTCTTTGCAATAGTCTAACGCATATTTGACATCCACACCGGCATTAGATTCACCATCTGTAATGTGGAGAATAAATTTTTTCCCTTTTGTCTCTTTCGGCATAAGCAATGCCGCTGCAATAATTGCTTGACCTGAAGGTGTGCGGCCTGATGGTGCGATAGAATAAAGAATGCTTTTTCTCAGCAGTTCGGATATAACGCAGACACCGTCCCACTCAAAGTAGCCGAATATCCTTAAGCTGTTTTTAAAGCTTTCAAGCGATTTATAAAGAGCGCTCATTGTGTTCTCAACAACCCGCCACTTAAACCCGGCCATTGACATGGAAGCATCGACCACGACATTGAAATTCCATGCAAACTCGGAAAGCATTTGATCTATCTTGAAACATTTTCCATCAATCGGCGCTCGGTATAATCTCCTTCTGTCAATTTTACCGCTTTCAAGGCCACGGCTCGTCTTTTTAACCTTCTGGGCATAGTATTGGAAAACATTTTTTAGCCGTCTTACCAATTGCCGATCGGTTTCTGCATACGCAGGAATAGTAAAATCAGACAAGGTTGTTCTTAAAACCTTATCATCATTATCACATATTTTTTTAATCAAGGGGGTAAGATCCCTGCCTCCAACAGAGAGCTCCAAATCAATCTCATCCCATACATCCTGGCTTATCTGTTGCTTTTTTTTATCAGCGTCTTTCTTTTTTCTCTTTTTTTTCTTGACTCTTTGTTCTGTTGTGCCTTTTTCAAAGTATGATGCCGGTTCGCGTTCCCATTCTTGTATCAGAGGATCTATATCGTCCCATATATCCAGATATACACCTGCTCTATTTTTGGATCTAAGAATGACTGAATTTTGTTTGTCACCTGCAATCGGAAAAAGGCCATCCGTTTTTTGGCACAGTCGATTCAGCGGTTCCGAGTAGAGAGGATTTAGATTCGGAAACTCGGCGTCATCGAGTACCGCTTGTTCCCATATGTCAAAAAGACACGAAGCGACGGGGTTGCGGGAAAGATTGCGTATCGGGCTTGGTATCAATGCCTTTCGTGCTTTTTTAGTATAGTCGCCGAGAATATTTCCAGACACTCTTTTGTCCAAATAGATATTTTCTCCGGCCGCATATAATTGCCACAGGGTATCTTTTTTATAAAAATTTGCCGGCTTATTGATTTCTTCTTTTTTATTGAGTATTTCTCTCCATACATTTTCGCTCCATTCGGTTTGACGAAGCGCTTCATGAATTGTAACTCCGACCAGCACATCCATCTTGCCTATAGGCACAGGATAATCGTCCAAAACAAATTCGGGAGGCAGTATTATTGACCCTCGATCAAGTTCAGGATCGACCTGACCCGACCATACCACGCGCCCTATGTTCATGCCCAAATGACCGACAACCGTGCTCAACGATCTCAATATACGAGCCAGTTCAATCGATTCCGAATTAGAACGGGTTATCCGCCAGTAGTCTGAATAACCTTTAAAATACCAGCTCGGTTTTGACCATATATTGTCTAGAGAACGCATGCAATATATGGTTAACCGATCAATATAATTCATAGACATTTTTTGATATCTCTGATTCGCCGATTTCTATCTGTACAGTCAGGAGGATAGCTTCAAGAGCTTCTCTGCTCATTTGAAGGCTGAAAATTAAAGCCTCCTTGATGGTTGCTCCGGCATTTACCAGTTTTGAAATCATCAGGCTATGCCTGGTGGAAACCGGAATCGGCATTTTTGTGTTGTGCCTCAAGTTGTTCAGAATAGAAACAATGTTCTGCGCTTCTTCTTCCCCTACGCCGGTTTTACGTTTCAAGACCTCTTTTTCAATATCCATCGGCAGATAATCCATGGAAACAACATAGAATCTGTCTCTGAGGGCGGCATCGAGCAGCTCTGTCCCGGTGAATTCTTCGCCTTCGTTGAGTGTAGCAAAGAAAATAACACCCTTTGCTACACTTATAGATCCCAGCTCATCCAGCCATGCCTGACGGTCGTCGCTTAAAATGGAAAAGAGCATATTTAGAGCTTTTGGATGCTCAGGCCGGTTGATTTCTTCAAGATGGATTACACAGTTGGGAGTGGTAATAGCCTGGGGGAATAAGAACTGCTGGTAATATGTCTCCCCGTCTTTTAACCTGAGTTCGCCGAACAACTGGCCGGGCTCCGAAAGAATGCCTACTTGAAAAGTGGCAAGAGGTCTGTTGTGCCGGGCGGCAAATTGTTTTACCATAGACGATTTCCCACATCCCTGCTTGCCTACAACCAGTAAATTAACAGGCGTATTAG
Organism: Deltaproteobacteria bacterium; assembly: GCA_030596405.1. GTDB lineage: Bacteria > Desulfobacterota > Desulfobacteria > Desulfobacterales > JAUVKB01 > JAUVKB01. The sequence continues at coordinate 740 of JAUVKB010000130.1, read as the reverse complement.
CTGCAAGGGCGTTAAACCGGTCTAAATTGCTGATAATTTCTTTTGATAAAAAATAGTTCAGGTCTTTTTCAGGGATAAGGAGATCACTTAATGAATTGTCTTTGCTCATCTTGATTTTTACTCCAAATAATAAAGATTTACTTTAAATTTGCTATCCTCCGACAGTACATGTAATGCCGTATTTTTCAATAATTTCTTTAAAATCTTCGACCTCTAAAGGATCCATTGAATCTTCATCCTCAAGCGGCCAATCCATACCGAGCCACCTGTATTTGTCCTGACACCAATTGTGGAATGGAAGAAGGTCAAGACCGAGAACCGGATTGGGCAGATCCTTTATGAATTTTCCCATCATTTCAAAATTTTCGTCAAAGTCGTTAAAATCATATATTACAGGCACACGTATTCTAATAGTTGCTCCGGCTTCAGAGAGTTTTTTGATGTTTTCAAGTATTCTTTCATTGCCGGCGCCCGTACCTTTGGCATGTCTTTTACTATCCATGTTTTTGATGTCGACAAGATATATATCAACAAATGGAAGTGTTTTTTTATAGATTTCCCATGAAGAGTTACAATTTGTATCGAGACAGATATGGAGCCCCTTTTCCTTTCCTTTTGCAAGTAATTCCAGCAAGAATTTTGAGGATACGGTCGGTTCTCCACCTCCAACGGTCATTCCCCCGCCGGAATTTTTGTAAAAAGGCTCATCCCTTATAACCTCATCCAACACTTCGTCGGTC
>JAUVKB010000054.1 GCA_030596405.1 Deltaproteobacteria bacterium | reverse complement strand
TGTTCTATAACAATGCAGTCGGTTATATTTCTTTTCTATATCAGGAGCAGAAAAAGATTGACGAGGCGATCAATTATCTGAAAAATGTCATAAAAAATTCACCCGGCAATCCTGAATTCAGGATCTACCTTGCTTCAATTTATGAGAGTAGTGGAAATTTTGAAGAAGCTGAAAAAAATCTCAAACAGGGGATTGAGTTTAACCCTGAAAATCCCGGCATCCATTTTCGTTTGGGAGTTGTTTATGACAAATGGGGGAAAAAAGAAGATTCCATAAAAGAGATGAAAACGGTGATACGGCTTGAGTCCGATAATGCCGATGCATTGAATTATCTTGGCTATACCTATGCGGAAATGGGGCAAAATCTCGATGAGGCCGAACAACTAATCAAGGAAGCATTAAAATACAAACCGGATGATGGCTATATCATAGACAGTCTTGCGTGGGTATATTTCAAAAAAGGTTATTTTAAAGAGGCGATTAAGCTTCTGGAAAGGGCAGTCACTTTAGTCCCTGACGACCCGGTCGTATCGGAGCACCTCGGAGACGCATATATGAAGATAGACAATAAAAAACAGGCGCTCAAATACTACAACCGTTCTCTATTAAATAAAGATAAAGACAGGGCGGATCTTGAAAAAAAAATTCGCGAACTTACAAAATAAGGATAAAACATGAGGGGATACGGTCGTTTTTTTATCCTTTTTAATGTGGCGCTGTTTATCTTTGCCTGCGGCAGCATAGTAAAAAAAGAGCCCTTCCCTAAAGACAGGTACTCTTCACCGGAAGCTGTAAATCTGGTTTCCATGCTGAAAAACACGAATAATACACTTAAAACATTCAAAGGCGTCGGGACTATAAGGTTATGGGATAAAAACAGATTCCAGGTCGTTCGTGCGGCATGGGCTGGAGCGGAACCTGACAGATTCCGAGTTGAACTTCTTGGCATTTCGGGGCACCCCATGGCAAGTCTTGCTAAAAATAAAGAATGGCTCTATTTTTTATCCCATACTGAAAAACGTTTTTACAAAAAACGGTCGCCTGACGCTGATCTGAAAAAAATTATTTTAATGCCGGTTAAATTCGATGACATTATAGCGCTTCTGACCGGTCGCGCACCTCTTGATGAGCATTCTTTTGCCACTGTTAAAAAAAATCCTATAAGAGACGGTTATATCCTGCTCCTTGGAAAAAAATCCCGGAACATTATTGAAAAGATTTACCTTAATGAAAACAAGAGGCAGATTGAAAAAATTGAAGTATTTGATAAAAACGGTAAGCTTGTTTATCGGGCAATATTCGTGGGTATGCAAAAAATAGAAGAATACCTTGTTCCTTTAAGGCTGACAATTTCAAATGACGATGGTATAAATTTTCAGGTCGATATAGACAAATATCTGGCAAATGTTTCTGTTTCACCGTCCATGTTTGTTTTAACGCCGTCGGAATAAAAGATTTTATGTTTGTTTATGACAAATCCAAAAACCGTTATCGCCCTTGAGGCACGGCTTAAAAACTGTAAAAATGTTGTCACTTTCGGGGTCCGGCCAAATTTTTCCGATTACAGCGACAGCGAAAAAGAGCGGATAAGAAATGCGCCGACAATCTATTATCCCACGGTTTTTTACGCTGACCTGTTTGATGCAATGGGTAAAAAAACATTCCCCAGCTACCATACTTACAAGTGCGTGCAAGACAAGATAAAACAGACGGCTCTGTTTGATTTGCAAAAAATTCCGCATCCCCGCACAAGGGTATTTTACGGGAAACACCAGAAAGCCGCCATTTCCGATCATTTTAAATTCCCATTTATCGCTAAAATCCCAAGGGGATCAGCAATGGGAAAAGGCGTATACCTTATCAGAAACAAAGACGACCTTTTTGTTTACTCCAGTTTGACAAATACAGCCTATATCCAGGAATATCTGCCTGGGGATCGAGATATAAGGGTGGTTGTTATCGGAAATAGAGCCGTCCATGCCTATTGGAGGATTGCTCCGCCAGGTGAATTCAGGAGCAATATTGCAGTAGGCGCAACAGTCAGTCTGGACCAGGTCCCTGAAAAAGCCATTGATCTTGCCATTTACGCCGCACGTTTATGCAGGTGGGATGACGTAGGAATTGACATATGTATCCACAACGGGAAATATTATGTCCTCGAAGCAAATATGAAATACGGCAAGGAAGGCTTCAGAACGGCAGGTATAGATTATATTAAATTAATGGAGACCATGATCGAAAATGGAGAAATTTGACAATAACACTCTATATGTTATCAAGGCTGCTTTGAATCAAAGGGAGGCTGAAATATTATCCCCGGCAGCCGCATTAAGCACTTCCGGCACGCGCCGGATAGACGAAAACAAGCTGCCCGGATATCGTCAGGCCTTTTCTGTGGACTCGGACAGAATCCTGCATTCTCTCGCGTACACCCGATATATCGACAAAACTCAGGTCTTTTATCTGATAAATAACGATCACATCACCCACAGGGTGCTCCATGTACAACTGGTATCAAAAATATCAAGAACCATCGGCCGTTTCCTTGGATTAAATGAAGACCTTATTGAAGCGATTGCTCTTGGCCATGATATAGGCCACACGCCGTTTGGCCATGATGGAGAACGGTTTCTGTCGGAACTTTGCAGGTCAAACGGAATCGGATACTTTAATCACAATGTCCAGAGCGTTCAGTTTCTGGACAAAGTAGAACGCAAGGGAAAAGGCTGGAATCTCTGTCTTCAGACCCTTGACGGCATACTTTGCCATGACGGAGAAATACACAATCAAATGCTTGAACCTGACAGAAATAAAACCTTTGAAATACTGCAAAAAGAGATCGACAGTAAAAATATCGATCCGGATGTAAAGCTTGCGCCCATGACCATTGAAGGGTGTGTTGTGCGGATGGCAGACACTATCAGTTATATCGGTCGCGACATTGAAGACGCCATAAGACTCAACATCATCAAACGTTCCGACCTTCCGCAGGAGACTATAAAAATCCTTGGGGACACAAACGGAACAATCGTATATAATCTGGTATCAGATATTATTAAAAACAGTTTTCATAACAAATATATTGCATTCAGCCCGGAGGTATCACAAACATTAAAGCGCCTGAAAAAATTCAACGTCGAACAAATCTATATGAATCCGAAAATCAAGAAGCATACAAAAACCATAAAGAGACTTTTTGCCGTGCTTTTCGAGCATTATCTTGAGGATATTGAAACCCAAAATTATTCTTCGGTTATTTTCAGCAGTTTTTTAGAAGACATGTCCGGCGATTATATCGAAAATCATAGAAAGGAAGAGATTGTCAGGGACTTTATCGCAGGTATGACAGACCGGTATTTTTTAAGACAGTGTCCTGAAAGTTTAAGGCCTGACCCGCTGACAATCACATAATCGGCTTACATAAGATTTTGAAGATATTGAAACAGATTAAAAGGTAAAGGTTCGGCAGTCATTTTAAGAGAGACGAGCTATTTTTTAAATTCGAATTTTTTCTCGTTAAACAGCTTCAGGCAGGCATCTACCACGTCTGCATCATAACACACGCCTCTCCCTTTAGAAATTTCTTCCAGCGCAATATCTATGCCGAGAGCGGGCCGGTAAGGCCTGTGGGAAGCCATCGCTTCCACCACATCGGCAACCGCCAATATTCTTGACTCTAACAGGATATCCTCTCCTTTAATCCCCATAGGATATCCCGAGCCGTCCATCCTCTCATGGTGTTGAAGCAGAATTTGGGCAATCGGCCATGGAAATTCTATAGATTTTAATATGTCATGGCCGACCTGTGAGTGAGTTTTAATAATTGCAAACTCAAACTCGTTTATCCGGCCGGGCTTGCTGAGAATCTCAGCCGGCACGGCTATCTTGCCAAGATCGTGAATAATACCGGCCATGCGGATTCCCTCAACACGATCTTTTGAAAAACCCATATCTTCGGCTATTGCGCCGGCCAGTTCCGCCACGCGCTTTTGATGACCCGCCGTATAAGGATCCCTTGTTTCAACGGTCAATGACATGGCCTGAATGGTTTCTTTTAAGGCTTTTTGCAGGATTTCCATTGTCAGTCTGAGTTCTTTTTCCGCATTGATACGATTTTTTATTTCCTTTTTTAACTGTTTGTTTGATTTGTCAAGCGCGGCGGTACGTTTTTTAACTAAATTTTCCAAACCTGTTTGAATCTCCTGGAACTGTTTTTCTATACGCCATTTTTCTCCCATAGCCGAAGCAAACTGCCAGATCTCCTGGGGATAAAACGGCTTCTGCAGGTAAAGCAGTTTGTCCGGAGGAGGAACACGTTGCGCGGTATCCACTAGATCTATGGATGAAAATGCCGTTACAAAAACGATCCCTATATCCTTGTCCAGCTCCCGGATAGACTCGGCAGCCCATATTCCATCATGGCCTGGCGGCATTTGAATGTCCAGAAAAACCACGGCATACGGCTTTTTTTCCTTGATGGACGCACGCACAGCTTCAACGGCTTCTCCTGCCTGTTCACAAAGTGTTAATTCAAATGAAGGGATAAAAAAGGCATTGCTTTCCCCTGGGTCTTCGGCCCCGGACGGCGATTTGTCAATATCCTTTGAGGGACAGAGAATTTGTTCGTACAAATCCAGAATTAATTTCTCATCATCAGCGACAAGGATACGGAAATGTTTTGTCCCGACAGAATCCGTCATTAATGTTTCTCCAAAAACCGATTTAAGGCTCGCTCAAAAATAACTTCACACGGCCATTCTTTTTCTTTTCTTCTTTTTTCTCAAATAAAAGGCAGTCCGTCCAGGGAGAACTGCTGCGAACGACAATACCTGGAGATTGGCGGCTCCTGAATCCCATAGCTTTGCACCCGTATGGAAAATTCTTGTCCCAGGTAATATAGTAATGTTTGCATTTACGGCAGTTAATCATACATCTCTAACGATCATTTTTATAAGGATACCAATCTCTTGCTCTAAGTTTTTCCACTTTCATTACAGCAATCTCGTTAGTGCCTGTATTAAAAACGATTTTCCTCCCCTTCTCCCCTCCAACATCTTCAGAAACAATGCGAATCCGCTCCTTTGCCAAAATTTTTCTGGCGATTATGATATTCTCCAGGCCTATGCTTGTTGAAGAAATCTCACGATTTAGCGCCCCTCCAAAGAGTTGAGCTTCCAAATTTTTTATTTTCGAGCCGTTATTAACCATCATACGGATAAGAGTAATCGCGGCTACATTGCCATACTTTGCCGTAGATTCTTTTTTTTTACGAGTATAAGGATATTGAAAATGATTTATTCCCCCCACCTTTTGTTTTTTGTCAAAAATACAGATTGAAACGCAAGATCCGAGCACTGTAGATATTATGGTTGGTGTTGCGGCCAGAAGTATATGCCCGGGCTCAAGAAAATAATCGGCGGCAATCAGGTTGTTCGATTCAATAGCCACCCGGTTCTCTCAAGTCCATCATTATGCCCATATTTTCAAGCATCTTCCAGGCTTTCTCTTTTTCCGAATCGTTGTTGTTTTTTGATCCGCAAGTTATAACCGCCTGAATAACCTCATCACTCACGCCCGCGTCCTTTAGCTTAATTATATCGGTTGCCCTAGTAAACTTTATGGACATTAGATTCTCTCCGTAAACTACAGGCTCCCTGTCTTTCATGAAGGAGCCGTTCTCTATCAACATCCGGATCGTTTTATCGCTTAAGCCCGCTTCCTTAAGTTTCAAAATTTCCTGAACGGTAAAAGCGCAAGTTTCAATAATTTTTTCTTTTATTATTAATTGGACGGTTTCGTCATTTATACCGGCTTTTTTCAGTTTTATTGCATCGCTGCTGTCAAGACAGAACCCGGGGCCTGCGACAATAAAAAAAAAGCAGACCGATAATATTATAATTCTTAAAATTTCTTTATTCATATTTACTTGAGAAAATTGATCAGGCTGGACTGAATAATATTGGCCGATACCGCAAGGGTAGCCTGATAAGCGGTTTGCTGGGCAGTTAAATCGGTCATTGCTTTGATAAAATCGGCGTCTTGTGTTTCAGAAAGCATCACCTCCATATTCAATCTGAAATCAGTCCAATGATTTTCGGTGGTTTCCATACGGTTTATTTTTGATCCGGCAACGGTTCTTGCATTAAGGATCTGATTAAGAGCATCGTCAAAAAGTTCTATCTGACCGGAAATCGCCGCGGTATCATTATTTTCCAAACCTTCTTTCAAGTCCCTTAAAACATCAAAAATGTTGACGCCATTTATAAAAGCATCATCACCATTAACATTTAAACTGATTGTCACACCTTCTCCTATTAATATATTTTTTTCACCGTTTACACCATGATAGGTTATATCATAATTGTCATCCCTGGAAAAAGGAGCGGTATCGGAGCTGTAACCGGAAAAAATATAACTGTTTCCAAACTTTGTATTTGCAAGTTGTAATATCTGGTCATAAATATTCTCTATCTTTTCTGCGCTGATTGCCCGCGTCTCAGCGCTGGAGGTCTCTGTTGATTGATCCACAGCCACTTCCTTTGCGCTGATAAGCAGATTGTCAACGCTTCCTAATGTAGAATCCGTAATATTGAGCCATGAATTTCCATGGCCGATATTCTTTAAGTACTGGTCGATAGACGAAATTGTTTTACGATAATCCAACACGTTGCCTATCCCGATCGGATCATCGGAAGGTTTGTTAATCCTCTTGCCGGAAGAAATCATATTTTGTATTTTCAAAAGCTGTTCAGTGCTTTTAAAAAGATGGCTGTTAACCGTAGCAGCCATTAATTTGTTGGTCACCCGCATTTGTCACCTCCACCTGAATTTTAAATCATATTTATCAGGGTACTTAACATTTCATCAGCCGTGCTGATTAACTTTGCAGCCGCATCGTAGGCATGTTGAAATTTTATCAGGTTTACCATCTCTTCATCAATAGAAACCCCTGAAATCGATTCCCGATAATTTTCAATATGAGTTGTCATTGAAGTTTGATGTTCAAAATTTATTGAGGCTTTTTGAACATCACTACCGACATCACTGACAAGTGAATTATAGTAATCGTCAAAGGTTACCATACCGCCGCTCATAAGTAATCCGTACTGCAAACCGGCAATGGCTATGGCATTTTCATTGTCTCCGGGCAATCCACCTGGATTACCGGCAGCGGCAATCAAATTAACATTGTCAACAATGTCGGAATTTACAGCCATATCAAAAGCGGAACCTCCGGTAAAAAAGTCTCGATTCGTGCCGCCGTTTAAATCAAATCCTGCTCTATGAATCACATTTACCTGTTCCATTATCCCTTGCGCCAAAGTGTCCAGTCTGTCCAGATAATCAGGAATTTCAACATCCCTTGCCTGGATCCAGCCTTTTAGTTTTCCGCCTGAGATATTTGCGGTAATATCCGTCACGTTCCCATAACCGTCTTCCCATACAACCATATCCTGATTATCAGGGCCGGTATCGGGCGCAACGGACAGACTCCATGATGAACTGTCCTGTACCAGGGGATTCCCGCCTCCCACTATAACAGTTACCATCCCGTCATCCCCTTCAAAACTGTTGATATCGATCTTTGAAGACAACTCTTTCAATAATAAATCACGTTGATCCCTGTAATCGTTTGCATTTTGCCCCCCTGCTTCAATTACGCTGACCTGCTGATTAAGATCGGCAATCTGTCCCGCAATCAGATTGATTTCTTCGGTTGTTCCACTTATGCTGTTGTTTATATCTTCCCTTACCTGTTGAATATCTCCATAGAATTTTTGGAATCTGTCCGCCATGTTTTCACTTTTATTTAAAAGGGAGACTCGTTCGGCCTGGCCTGAAGGATTGTCAACCAGGTCTTGCCATGCATTCCAAAACTCGTTCATAGCCTGGCTCAACCCATACCCGGAAGTTTCATCGATTATCATTTCAACTTTTTCAAACGTGCTTTTCTGGGCATCCCATCTTCCTAAACTCTGATTTTCATTGTTGATCTGGGCGCCTAAAAATCGATCGTAAATTCTTTGAATTTCCAGAGCCTTCACGCCTGTTCCCATCTGTCCGGGTTGAAAAAATGAGACCGGATCATTTGTCGACAGATTAACTCTCTGGCGCGAAAAGCCCGGTGTATTTACGTTGGCAATATTATGCCCCGTAATATCCATCGCCTTCTGATTAATAAGAAGAGCCCTGCTTCCCATACCCAGTATCCCATAAATGCCCGACATTTTTTACCCTTTCAGAAATATTTTACAAAACTTATTTAAAAAATACTAATAACGTTCTAATAACGTCTAATAATATTAAACGCAAAAAATATGCCACATTTTTATAACGCTTCAACAATCATCTGCGGAATCTTCTGCAAAGGCACAACCGTATCGGCGGCTCCAAGCGCTATCGCCTCTTTGGGCATACCAAAAACAATGGAAGTCTTTTCATCCTGAGCCATAGTATAGGCCCCGTTTTTACGCATTGCCAGCATCCCCTTTGCCCCGTCGGCTCCCATACCTGTCAGGATAAGACCTACGGCATTGCGCCCTGCGCTTTTTGCAACCGAGTGGAATAACACGTCCACGCTGGGCCGCTGGTAATGAACACGAGGGCCGGTTTTTATTTTTACCAGATAATTTCCCCCGCTCCGCTTAAGGAGCATATGATAATTACCAGGGGCTATTAGAGCTACGCCGGGAACAACATGATCATTATCACATGCTTCACGCACTTCAATGCTGGAGGTTTTATTCAGGCTGTCGGCAAATGAGGCGGTAAAATTTTCCGGCATATGCTGCACAATTATCATGCCCGGAGACGTAGCCGGCATACGGCTGAGCACAGCTTGCACGGCTTTTGTTCCGCCTGTCGATGCGCCTATTGCAATAACCTTATGCGTTGTTCTGTCAAGAAGAGTGTTTAATTGAACCTTTTGCACCGCAGCATATGATACATTCCGATTTTTTTCAACACGCGCCGATGCGGCGGAACGGATAGCACGGGCCAAACGCATAGAGAAACCTGGAGCCGCATATGCCGCTCCGGGTTTGCAAAAAACCTCCACCGCTCCAAGGTCAAAGGCTTTCAGGGCTGTTTTACTGTTTTTCGGAGTAAGTGAACTTAATATAATAACGGGAGTCGGAAAATATTTCATCAGCTTTGCCAAAAAAGTAAGTCCATCCATCCTCGGCATTTCAAGATCAAGGATGATCACATCCGGCTTTAATTTCACAACCTTATCTCTTGCAACATAAGGATCGACAGCGCTTCCGACAATCTCGATATCATTATGCCTGGACAATTTATCCGTTAAGGTTTTACGAACAACCGATGAATCATCTACAATAAGCACTTTAATCATATCTTGCATATCCGGTATAAACTTCAGGCTCTCCCCAAAACAAGCTCCTCGGGAATCGGGCCGTCTATAAATAAAAAAAGGTCGCATTGTCCATCTTCAAGGGACAGCCTCGTAGCTGCCGCGGGCTCGCGCCCGTCATCATTGTTTATTGCCCCGTCTTTGGAATAAATTTTCGGCGCATCAATATTAAATACAAGCGTTTCCCCTGCAATGACAGGCAGCAAGTTGCCGCAAATAATATTTGCCATCTCCTTTAACGCGTCATATTGCTGATCCGGCGGCACAGTTTCTTCATCGTCAATGCCCAGCATGTTTACGGCCAGCTCCACGAGAACCCGGGCCGAAATTTTCACAGCAAGTTTTCCTGAAAAAGGCCCGGCAAAAGATATGCTTGCGACTGCCGCAGGTTCAGGAAATGTGTCATCCTTCCAATCCTCGGAAAAAGAAAATATAAACGCCAGTTTTTCCAGTGATTCTCCAGCCACGCGAGACAGTTCTTTATTAAGCTGCTCCTTCATCACCTTCTCCTGTTCTTAAGATATCATTAACGGTATCGCGAATAATTTCCGGGGAAAAAGGTTTATGAATAAACCTGACACCTTTTTGTTCCAGATTCTCTATGCGCGTTTTGCTTCCCTCTGTGGATACGACGATTATGGGAATGTCCTTCAAGTCGGGATCTTCACGCATTGAATCGATCATCTCCTCACCGTTCATAACCGGCATGTTAATGTCCACAATCGCCAGATCTATCCAGTCTTCTTTGAGAGCTTCAATCCCTTCCTTGCCGTTGGCGGCCTGCCGGATCTCCCCGAGTAAAAGACCGCTCATCTCCATGGTTTTTTTTATCATGGCCCGCATAACCTTGCTGTCATCTACTATAAGGACATTAATCGCCATCTTTACACCTCTTATGAAAAACCTGCTCTATTTCTCGATTAATTTTATACGAACATATCAGACAGATCATCAACCCATTGTAATGTCTGGCTGGCAACCATTTCAAGATGCCCGGTAGTCAGCCCCAGTCTCTTTGTCGCCAAAGGCGACGGCTTGTACCGAAGCCCCTCTCTTCCGACCCCGACTCCGATCATCAGACACAATACATTTGCCACATGAACGATATCCGTCAGAACGCTTATATCCCCGGCGGAATCCGGATCATGGTGCCACCGGACAGCGCTGACCATGCCAGGCGGAAACATCCAGTTTTTAAGTATCATCGCGCCGATTTCGGCATGGTCGGTTCCAAGGATATTCCGTTCCGCAATTTCAAAGGACACCCCCCGCGCCGCCTCGATCTCGACTTTTTCCATATCTTTTTTAAGAAAGGCGCCTAAAACCAGCTTGCCGATGTCATGAAGAAGAGCCGCGGTAAAAATTTTTTCAACATCGGGAAGTTTCAGCTCCTTTACAAGGCCCTCAGCAGCAACCGATACTGCAATGGAGTGACGCCAGAATTCGCCTTTTTGCAAATTATAACCGGAAACAGGTTCATCCATCATCGCGTTTACACACGAGGCAATCACTATCTGAGCCGTTCTTTTCCATCCCAGTAAAACAACAGCCTGCCTGACCGAACCTATCTTGCCTGAAAACCCGAAATATGCGGAATTTGACATCTTGAGGATATTGGCCGTAAGGCCGGGATCATATCGCACGACATCTTCAATCCGGGATGCATCCGTATCCGGGTCGTCAAGCAGTGAAAATATTTTTGAAACCGCCCCTGATATGCCGGGAAACGATTTTACCTTTTCCATGATCTCAAATCTTTCCGTCTGGTTCACAGTTCCCTCTTTTTTCCATTACTGCTGATAATTATCCGGCCGGCTGAAAGATCCATACTGACCGTCCTGCTGATTGTGCCGCC
>JAUVKB010000072.1 GCA_030596405.1 Deltaproteobacteria bacterium | reverse complement strand
TTTTTCTGAAAAGAGCCTTTGAGCAGGGTCTTATCTTTTCAATATCTATCCCCGTCTTTGTTAAAGCGACGACACCGCAGACATATTCAGGCTTATGTGATATTGACCAGTAATTCCCGTCAAAAGGTAGAGGAACTCCTTTTTCATCCTTTTTTAAATAACAGGATTTTATTCCACTCTTTTTAGCGGATATTCTAAGAGCGTCCCTTGCATATTCTTTTAATCTTATAACCTTTTCTCTAACAGGAAGGTCCCTGTTTTTTTCAGGCACAGGAAGTATTACAGGATAAATTGTATCCGAATCTACCTGATCTAATTGACACATCCTGAAGACACCTGTTTTGATGAATCGTTGCCGGCCTTAAGGATAATCCTGCAGTCAGCCACGGTAGCCCCTTTCCCATGAACCAGAAGAGGATTTATATCCATTTCCATAATTTCTTTGTGATTTATGGTCATATCAGACAGACTCACCACTAATTTTTCCAGTATATTTATGTCTGCTTCAGGTCTTCCCCTGAATCCTTTTAAAAGCTTATATCCCTTGATTCCCCGAATCATTCTGCGTGCTTCGTTTCTGCCGATGGGAGCGAGCCGGAATACAACATCCTGAAAGACTTCGACAAATACTCCGCCGACGCCGAACATAAGCAAAGGGCCGAAAATAGGGTAACGGTTCATCCCCAATATCACCTCTTCGCCGGCAGGAGCCATTTTTTGAAGCAAAACACCGTCAACAACTGCTTTAGGATTGTATTTTGCCGCTTTTTCAACGATTTCATTAAAAGCTTTTTTTACCTCGTCTCTGTTTTCAAGGCCGAGGACAACACCGCCTGCATCAGATTTGTGCAAAATTTGTTCGGATACGATTTTCATCGCCACTGGGAAAGAAATCTTTTCCGCGATATCAACCGCCTCGTCATCAGTCTTTGCAAGATATGTCGGCAAAACATTAAAGCCGTAACATTTGAGCAGCTCAATCCCTTCCAGCTCTCCGAGATAGGTTTTACCCGCAGAAAGATGTTTTTTAATAATTTTATCAGCCGACTCTTTATCGTGATCAAAGGTAAAAGTCGCCAGATGTTGCCGGTTTAACCACTTAGAATACCTGTAAAGGGCTCCAAAAGCTTTTGCCACGTTTTCAGGGAACCTGAAAACCGGCACGCCTTGTTCTTGAAGATATTTTACTCCTGAAGAAACATCTATAATTCCCATAAAACAACAGAGAATCGGTTTATGGGTTCGTCTGGCTATTTTGACGATCGATTCAGCAGTTCCAAGGGCGTTTGTCATGGACTGGGGAGTTAAGATAACAAGAGCTCCGTCAACGCCTTCATCCTTTATTACAGCCGCCAGGGCATTCTCATAGCGATCCTGGGAAGCGTCTCCTATAACATCCACAGGGTTATAAAGATTCGCCGTCATCGGAAGATGACTTGCCAGCGTTTCAACAGTCTCTTCCTGAAATTGTGCGAGCTTAAGCCCGGATGTAACCGTCATGTCTGTTGCAACGATCCCCGGGCCTCCGGCATTGGTGACAATGGCCACCCTGTTTCCGTTTGGAATCTTTCTGCTAAATTTTCCTGCCTCACTTTCGTTTTTGTAGGCAAAGGCGGTGGCAAAATCGAACAGCTCGTCTATCGAATCGACACGGATAATACCAGCCTGTTGAAAAATTGCATCATATACCGCCTCAGTGCCTGCAAGGGCGCCGGTATGGGATGCCGCAGCTTTTGCCCCTGCGCTTGTCCTTCCCGATTTTATTACCAGAACCGGTGTTGGCCTGTCGCCTGTTGTAATCTCTTTAACAGCCTCAATAAACTCAGGCCCTCTTCTGAGTTCCTCCAAATAAATCATAATAACTTCGGTATCCAAATCCTTGTGCATGTACCGCAAAAGATCGAGTTCATCCACGTCAGCCTTGTTTCCTATGGAAATAAACTTGGAAAAACCGAAATCTCTGTCAGCGGCAAAGTCAAGAACAGCAGTGCATAATGCACCGCTTTGTGAAATAAACGAAATATTACCGGCTTTTGGCATGCGTGCAGAAAAGCTGGAGTTCAGCCTTACAGAAGGCAAAGGATTAATAACTCCAAGACAGTTTGGGCCGACTACGCGCACCTTTGCTTTTTTACAGACGGAAACAATCTCTTCTTCTATCGCAAGCCCCTCTTTGCTGACCTCGCGAAAACCAGCCGAAACAATTACAATCCCTTTGACTCCCTTTTTTATGGCTCTTTTTACAGCATCGACGGCAAGCATGGGAGGAAGAATTATTATTGCAAGGTCAACATCATCGGGTATATCGATAATCGTTTTATAAGCCCTGACGCTTAGAATCGATTTGGCATTAGGATTTACTGGATAAAGCGTCCCCTTAAAGCCTCCTCTTAAAATATTTGCAAATATGTCATGACCTACTTTTCCCCGTCTGGTGGAAGCTCCAATCACTGCAACGGATTCGGGAGAAAATATGGCATCGAGTCTGTCCATTATATTTTACCTCGTCTATAATCTTAAATCTTATACTTTTTTGTTTTGTTCTATCTTCAGCGCTTCCCTGTATATCTCGTTTTTGGGAAGACCGTATTTTTTTGCCATCTTTTTTGCAAAACCTGAAAGATTGTGTCTGGTTGTTTTTAACTCTTCTTTGATTTTACTTCGTATCGATTCCATAGAGATATCTTCATCTTTTTCATACCCTCTTATAAGCAGAGTGCAGTCCCCCTTTATTTCTGCGCGTTTTTGCATGTTGGAAACAATTCCAGACAACACCCCCCTTAAAAATTCTTCATGGAGTTTTGTCATCTCACGGCAAAGAACGCCGTCTCTGTCTCCCATAACCATTATAATCTCTTCTAAAAGTGACAGAACACGTCTTGGGGACTCATAGATCACAATTGTTTTTTGTTCCCTTGAAAGCTCGTTTAACTGTTTTATGCGCTTACCCTTCTTTCTTGCAAGAAATCCCATAAAAACAAAAGAATTGACCGGCAGCCCGGCAACACTTAAAGCAGTGGTTACGGCAGACACACCAGGTATCGGTATAACCGGAATGCCGCTTTCAACAGCTTTTTTTATCAGGCGGTAACCCGGATCGGAAACAGTAGGCGTTCCCGCATCCGATACAAGCACAACCGCAAGCCCTCTCTTTAGTTTTTCAATCAGTTCCGGTGTGCGTTTTAATTCATTATGCTCGTGATAAGACAAAAGACCGGTTTTATTAACCTTATGAAAAGCGAGAAGCCGTCCTGTACGTCTTGTATCTTCCGCCGCGACACAATCTGCTTTCCCAAGAACATCTATCGCCCTCAAAGTGATATCATTCATATTTCCTATAGGCGTGGCTACCACGTAAAGCCTGCCTTTGCCGTCGATATGTTTTTGATTATTTATAGGCAAGTTCAAAGGCATTTTTTATTATCTCTATTTCCATCCCCTTAACACCAGGCGCACTTTGCGCCGAATTTATCGCCACCACATCGAACCTTGCCTTTGCATTGCTCTGGCCTGTGGATTTAAGATAGTAAAGAGCGACCATGGAAATCTTCCTCTGTTTTTTAAAAGTTACCGCATATTTAGGGTTCCCAAAACGACCGGATTTTCTGGCTTTAACTTCGACAAAGACAATGGTGTCATTCTCTTTTGCAATTATGTCGATTTCACCGAGTTTGGTATAGTAACTTTTCTCAAGGATTTTGTAACCGTTTTTTTTCAGGTGTCCGGCTGCAACAGATTCACTCTCCCTGCCGAATTGCTGCTGTTTGTTTAACATTAAAACCTCCGTAAAACACGCTTAAACAGTCAAAAATCGCTACGCCATATACTATAAAAATTCCTTAACCCCTTTAAAAGTGGTTCTGTGAATCGGACAACACCCGTATTTTTTTATAGCTTCTTTATGGGCTTTGGTCGGATAGCCCTTGTGTTTGGAAAATCCGAAGAGGGGGTAATCCTGATGATATTTTTCCATCAGTCTGTCCCTGGTTACCTTGGCAACAATAGATGCGGCGGCAATAGAGATGCTAAGAGAGTCGCCTTTTTTAACCGGTTTCTGCGGCAGAACCGAAGAAACAGGAAAAGGGCCGTCTATGAGAAGATAATCCGGCTGTGGGAAAAGATTGTCGACCGCCATGGACATGGAAGCAAGTGATGCATTAAGTATGTTAATCCGATCTATTTCCATGTGGTCAACAATACCTATACCTATGGCGACTGCATGGGAATAAATTTCTTCGTAAAGATAAGCCCGTTTTTTTGGAGTTAATTTTTTTGAATCCGTTACACCGGCGACAGGAAAAGCAATAGGCAAAATAACAGCCGCAGAGACAACCGGGCCGGCCAGGGGACCCCGACCAGCCTCGTCTATACCGGCAATTGCCGTAAAGCCGTCTTCCCGGGCTTCTATTTCAAATGTCCACAGGTTGTTGTGTCCCATGGTATAATATTTAATTTATACGGCGTTCTTTTATCCTTGCAGCCTTGCCTTTCAGCTTGCGCAGGTAATAAATCTTCGACCGGCGAACCTTGCCGTGTGCGACAATTTCTATTTTGTTTACAAGAGGTGAGTGCAGAGGGAAAATACGTTCAACCCCTATCCCGTATGAAACTTTTCTTACGGTGAATGTAGCATCAGCCAAACCTTTTTTCTTGCTTATTACAACGCCCTGAAAAACCTGAATACGTTCTTTTTCACCTTCTTTTATCTTTACATGGACTTTAACCGTATCACCGGAAGCAAAGTCCGGCAGATCATCCCTCATCATTTCTCTTCCAAGCTGTTCAATCGTGTTCATAACTTCTCCCATATACAAAACTTTTTTAAAAACCGTTATTCGCCCCGTTATTCGCCATTGCTTCCAAACAGGTTGCCTCCAAGCAGCCTGTCGAGTATAATCGATGCGGCTGATCGGACCGAAAGGTGGTTGTAATCAGAATTCCCCTTAATCGGATCTAAAACGTAATCTGCTTTGGATATACAATCATCGGAAAGTCCCCAGGCAGTTCCAAAAACCAAAAGGTAGGGATCACCCTGCTTAAGCATTTTACGAAATTTTTTAAAACCTATCCTTCCGGGAACCTCTCTTGCACATGTAACAACGGTTTTTGGTAAATTTTCATTTTCAAGACCGATATGGTCGATAACCTCTTCTAAAGAATCCCTGGTGCAGATCAGTTCCAATGCTTCACGCCGTTTTGGATTATACTTTGCGCCCATTCCGCTTACCCAGTGTGAAACAATCCTTTTAATTAGCGTTTTTTGGTCTTCAAGCGGAGTGACCACATAAAACGCACGCACCCCGTAAGTCTTTCCCGCTCTTGCCATATCGTGCAAGTCAAGATTGGTCACGGCGGACGTGATAATATCACCGTTTTTATTGACTACCGGATAGTGTGTCAGCGCCATGTAAAGATTGGGACCGGATAATTTTTTCAATATCGATGCACCATCTTCTCAAAATTTCCACTTCCGGACTGCTTAACTGCCTGTTTTTCAACAGGTCAGGTCTTTTAAGAAAAGTACGTATAAGCGACGTTTCATGCCGCCATTTTTCAATCTCCTTGTGATTGCCGGACAGGAGCACGTCCGGAACCCCTGAATCTTGAAAATCACGCGGTCTTGTATAGTGAGCATGCTCCAGAAGATTGTCTGAAAAAGAATCCTTTTGCGCCGATTCCGCCCCGCCGAGTACTCCGGGAATCAATCTTGTTACAGCGTCAATTATAACCATGGCCGCGGTATCACCGCCTGTGAGCACATAGTCACCAATGGAAATTTCATAATCGATGAAATCGTGACAAATACGCTCATCAACGCCTTCATATCGACCACAGACAAAAATCAGACCGTTAAACAACGCAAATTCACGGGCGATATTCTGGTTAAAGGTCTTTCCCTGCGGCGTTAAAAGGATCGTCTTTAGATCCTGATTCTCTTTTTTGGCCGCTTTAATGGCATAAGCAACAGGTTCGGGCTTCATAACCATTCCGCAACCGCCGCCATAGGGCCTGTCGTCTGTAACCCTGTGCCTGCCTTCTGCAAATTCCCTGATATTAACGGCTTTAACGGAAATATTTTTCTGCTCTACCGCTTTTCTGACAATACCATACTCTATGAACGGGACAAACATTTCCGGAAAAATAGTCAGGACGATAAAATCCATATTACCCCTACAAACCTTCCGGAAGATTCACCTCCATTCTTTTATTCTCAAGGTCAATGCCGACAACCACGGATTCAATGGCCGGAATCAGAATCTCAGCATCTTTATCCGGATATTTTCCATGATTTTTAACGACATAGACATCGTTGCTCCCCGTTGATATGATCGATTCAACACGGCCTATGTAATCTCCGTCGCTCGTATAAACACAAAGCCCGATAATATCAAACCAAAAATAGGTTCCTTCTTCCGGCTCGGAAAGTTTTTCTTTTTCGATAAAAAGTTCTGAACCTACAAGAGTTTTGGCCATGCCAAGACTTTCTATACCCTTTAAGGATAAAAGAATAATCCGCTTGTGAGGTTTGACCCAGTCTACGATATGCGTTTTTTCTATTCCTTTTGGGTCTGTTACTCTGATCAAACGGTTCGGCTTGAAAACAGACAAAGACTCGGCATAAGAATATACCTTGACGACCCCCATGACACCATGAACGCCGACAATCTTTCCGATCAGGAGAAAATCATCTTTTTCCATGAAGCAGCATTCGGTTATTCTATAATTTCAAGGACAGTCCGTTTCTTCACCTTGGCGGACGCAGCGCTCAATATGGTTCGCATCGCCCTGGCGGTCCTGCCCTGCTTTCCGATAACCTTTCCCAGGTCCTCTTTGGCCACCTTTAATTCTATCACAGAAGTTTGGCTTCCCTCTATCTCTGAAACCGAGACATCTTCCGGATTGTCAACCAGTGCCTGGGCGATATACTTGATAAGATCTTTCATAGCTCCATCTCCTTATGTCGGCTGTTTTAGAATTAAAGGTATAAAAAATGCTATGCAGATTCAGCAGGAAAGACCTCTTTTTTTAAAAGGCTTTTAACCGTGTCTGACGCAATAGCGCCCTGCCCCATCCAGTATTTAATCCGCTCACTTTTCAGCGTAACTTCAACCGAATCGGGCAAGGGATTATATGTGCCTACAATTTCAAGGTACCTGCCGTCTCTCGGGCATTTACTGTCAGCCACGACAATTCGATAAAATGGTCTCTTTTTTGCGCCGTGCCTGGCCAATCTGATTTTAACTGACATTTTTGTTTCTCCATCAAAACGGCAACATGCCCCGGCCCAGCCCGCGCATACCGCCTTTGTTGATTTTTTTTAACATTTTAAGAACCTGAGCGTAATTTTTCATAAGCCTGTTTACATCCTGTACACTATTACCGCTCCCCTTTGCAATTCTTTTCCTGCGACTGCCGTTTATTATGTTATGATGACGCCGCTCCTGGGGGGTCATTGAGTTTATGATCGATTCTATCCGAATTAACTCTTTTTCATCAACGCTTAAATTTTTCAGTTGCTTGACCTTACCCATCCCCGGAATCATACCTATAAGATCCTTTAACGAACCCATCTTGCGTATCTGCGCCATCTGATCCCGAAAATCTTCCAGCGTAAACTGGTTTTTCCTTAATTTCTTTTCAAGTTCAACCGCCTTTTTCTCATCGACCAGCGACTCGGCCTTTTCTATCATGGTAAGGACATCCCCCATACCCAGTATCCTTGAGGACATCCTTTCAGGATGAAAAAGTTCCAGATCGCCGGATTTTTCACCTGTACCGACAAATTTTACCGGTTTCCCGGTCACTGCCTTGATGGATAGCGCCGCACCGCCACGAGCATCTCCATCTATCTTTGAAAGAATAATACCGCCTATATCAAGAGCGTCGTCAAATGACCCGGCTATATTTACAGCGTCCTGGCCCGTCATGGCATCAGCTACAAGGAGAATGTCCGACGGCTTAACCGAATCCTTGATATTGCAAAGCTCCGCCATCAATTTTTCATCAACATGCAGCCGCCCGGCGGTGTCAAGGATTAAAGTGTCGCACCCCTCTTTTTGCGCCGCCTTCACAGCATCCAGACATATCCGTACCGGATCCATATTTGCATCGGAAGGAAACACGGGAACGGACAATTGTGCCCCGAGTTTTTTTAATTGATCGATAGCAGCCGGCCGGTAAACGTCCACCGGGACAAGATAGGGTTTATTCCCCTTAGCCCTTAAAAAAAAAGCAAGCTTTCCGGCGGTGGTGGTTTTGCCGGAGCCCTGCAGGCCGACCAGCATTATAGATACGGGCTTTGTCCCTGTAGTGTTTAAGCCCTCGTTATGAGAACCCATAAGCCCGGTCAGCTCTTCATTTACTATCTTTATTACCTGCTGACCCGGTGTCAGACTCGCCATAACCTCCTTGCCGAGAGCCCTCTTTTTTATATCGGAAACAAGTTTTTTTACAACCTTATAGTGGACATCAGCCTCAAGAAGGGCCATACGGACCTCCCTTAAGCCCTCCTCGATATTTTTTTCCGATAATTTACCGTGGCCTTTAAGCTTTTTAAATACAGCGTTTAACCTGTCGCTTAAACTATCAAACATAAAACCGCCCCTATATCCATGACTAAAACCTTGAAAATAATATTGAAATTATGTTATGTCAAGAAAAATAACAACATTGCGGCTAAAGCTAAATATATAATTTGACACCACTGAAAAATGACCGATTTTTTCAGGATCTTTTCCCAAAACCGGAAAGAATGGATATTATAATCCCAGACAAGACAGACATCAAGGAACTTTCAAACCAGGAAATTTCTCTGTGGCTTGAAAAACACGGCATTAAGCCATATCGCACCAACCAGATTCTTAAATGGATCTATCTGCGGCAGGCAGATACGTTCGATGCTATGACCGATCTGCAAAAAGCCACCAGAAAACTCCTGTCACAGCACTTTAGCATCGATCGCCTTGTAAAAAAGAAGATCGAAAGATCAAATGACGGTTCCATAAAATACCTTCTTGAGTTAAGTGACAAAAATCACATTGAAAGTGTGCTTATCCCGGAAAAGGATCATTATACGCTTTGTGTTTCAAGCCAGGTGGGCTGCGCTCAGGGGTGTACTTTCTGCTTAACCGCCAAAGGCGGTTTTATACGAAATCTCACAAGAGGAGAAATTATCGCCCAGGTGCGGGACATACGTAACGATCTCGCAGATCCGAAAAAAATGACCAACATAGTCTTTATGGGAATGGGCGAGCCTTTGGCAAATTATAAAAATGTCGTAGGCGCCATTTGTCAGATAACGGACAAAAATTCCGGTCTCGATTTTTCAAGCCGGAGGATTACCGTGTCCACTGCGGGCATTATCCCCAAGCTGTCCGACATTTGCCGGGATACCGATATAAACCTGGCTGTATCTCTAAACGCAACAGACGATAAAACCCGAAGCACGCTCATGCCGATCAACCGAAAATATCCGGTAAAGCAACTCATTGACGCATGCCGCACCTGCGACTTAAAGCCGCGCCGCAGGATTACCTTTGAATATATCCTCATCAAAGGGATAAACGATTCAGCAGATGACGCAAACCGCCTGGCAAAACTTCTCAGGCCGGTTAAAGCAAAAATAAATCTTATACCTTTTAATGAACATGAAAAAAGCGCCTATAAAAGACCTGAAGAATCTACAATTTATAACTTCCGGGAAATCCTGCACGCCAACAATTATACCACCGTCATCCGCCGCAGCAAAGGACAGGATATTTCGGCCGCCTGCGGTCAGTTAAGCGCCAATTCAGCGCCTATATCAAAAACCGCCTGATTTTCTCAGGCAAAATCCCTGTCATGCTTACGCTTTTCCGTCCGTTATGGGTTATAACCTTTATATTTGCCGGCTCGTTTATCGGGGCTTTGCTGTAACCTGCGCATATGGACGCAGCCAGCCTTATATGGGCGCTTTCCACTTTATTATTCCCCTTGTCAGGCATCAGGACAATCGGCCCTGGAAATTTTTCG
>JAUVKB010000115.1 GCA_030596405.1 Deltaproteobacteria bacterium | reverse complement strand
GCCCCGGATGTTATTGTGCTCGATGATGGTTTTCAGCACTTACAGCTTGAGCGGGATATCGACATTGTGCTTTTAGATCATGCTGATCCTTTTGGCAACGCGCGCCTGCTTCCCAGGGGTATCCTAAGGGAACCGCTTTCTTCTCTCGGCCGTGGTGATATATTTATTTTGACGCGCTCTGATTCAGTTAAATCCGCGTCTATCAAAGAGCTTGAAGAATTTGCCCCTGACAGCCCTGTTTTTAAGGCTTTTCATCTTTCCTATATTTACAGGGTAGTAAAGAGCGGCGACCCTGTTTCATCTGTTAAAACAGACAAGCCTATATCAGAATGCGATGGAAAATACGATCCTGAAATTGTAAGAGGGCATAAAGTCGTTGCATTTTCAGGCATAGCAAAGAATAATAATTTTTATAGGACACTTGAAGATTTGGGATGCAATATTTTAGATTTTTTTAAATTTCCCGATCATCATTTTTATTCTGATAAAGACCTTGCTATAATATTACAATCGGCAATAGCCAACAAGGCAAAGATGCTTGTAACAACAGACAAGGATTATGTTAAAATCGCTGACAAGATTGACCGGCAGATTGATCTTGTGGTTATAGGCATAAAGGTTGCCTTTGAAGATAATGCTGCTTTTGATGCGCTTGTTCACAAAAAAATAGCCGAATACAGATCGCAACCGACAGGATAACAGCCCTTTTCAATCCTCATCTGCCGTGCAGGGTTTTAATCTGTTCCTGCTTTTTGATAAGGTGAAAAACCAAAACCTAAAAGGTCATGGCAAGTCGAAAGCCCAGGTAGCTGACGCGGTGGCCCGGCGAATAGTCGTAACGATACGCTGACTGGCAGCGGCGGGCAGGGAAGTGCCAGCTCCCGCCGCGACCCACCCGGCGGGAGTCCGATGAAAGCCCCTGCGGATCAGTAACAGAACCTGAAGGATAATTACCATACCAGTCCTGACACCACTCCCAGACATTGCCGTGCATGTCATACACTCCCCAGGCGTTGGGTTTTTTTGTGCCGACTCTGTGGGCATACTTGTCTCCAATATCCCAGGCATTTTCGTCATACCAGGCATAATATTTTAATTGACTTTCACTGACGCCGAAACAAAAGCTGGTTGTGCTGCCGGCCCGGCACACGTATTCCCACTCCGCTTCCGTGGGCAGACGGTATTTATCTTTACCTTCCATCCTGTTCAGCGCTCTGACAAACGCCTGCACATCTTCCCATGACACATAAACAGCCGGATTATTATCCGCATCCCGAACATATCTTTCGCCGTACCATGGCCTGGTGCCCATCACCTCATGCCACTGCCGCTGGGTCACCTCGGTGGTCTGCATGTAAAATCCCTTTGTAAGCGTTACCTCATGCTGCTTTTGGCTTCCCATCATAAAGGTTCCGGGCTTGATATACACAAACTCCATACATAGGCTGTTGACAAAATACTTCCTGCCTAAAGAAATCCTAACTATCAACTTTTCCCAATCCCCCTCTTTCACCCCATCAGCCCACCCCTGAGGACATTTGGCGATCAGGCTCTTCCATGCCGCTGATTTTATGCTCCACCCGTCTTTTGAGGCGGCTATTTTCCTGTATTTTTCAACCTCCAGTTTCAAAGCGGCGATGAGCTTTTCTTCTCTTTCCTTTTTTACCCGCGCTATCTTCTGTTCCCGGGATTCTTTTTGCTCAAGCATGGCAAACATATCGGTGCCGGCTCTTACAGCCAGCCCCCCGGAGAGGCTGGATTTAGCCTTCAGGCTGCATGCATTAATCGATTCAAACTCCACGCCTGATTCAAATTCAATGACCGTGGACTGAAACCCTGCATCCTGAGCATAAACCGCGGCACTCAGGAATATAACCATCAAAAAAACAGGTAATAATACTTTGTACATGATTCCTCCTTTATTTCGTTCCCGAAAAGAGCCGGGAAACGAGATGAACTTATAAAAGGTCCAGGTAATCATTTGAAAACAGGTGGGCCACGGGATTAAAGGAAAACACTCTTTTTCTCAAAGGGAAATTTTAGCATTCTTGAAATTATATTTCATATTCTACCGTGCAATATTGGAATGTCAATTCTTTTTTCACCGCAAAGGCGGCGGAGGGCAGAGAGATTTGGTATGCGTTCCCGCGCAGGAGTGTGGGAACAAAGGGCAAAAAAATGAATAAAACCCTGCCAGCGGCCGTCTATATGATTTAACCCTAACAACGATAAATACCGGTTGAACTTTATGATAATTTTGTTAGATTAAATCGTATAATAAAACAAACGGTTGAATAATTTTCTTTTTCATGTTTCCTTGCTAAAAACATATCTTATTTGGTCCCGACTTGTCCGGATCAGGAGCGTAAAAAAATGAAAGAATTACAGAAAAATTTTATAAAAATATTTTTATCAGATATTTGTCGTTTTCTTTCTGTTTCGGCAACAGGTATTATCTGCGCAACCGTTTTTACAATCGGTTTTATGACGGTTTTTGTGTTTGCTTCAGACATGCCGTCAGGTCCGGCTTCTGAAAACACGAGCAACAAAATACAGATCACAGCCGACAGCATGAATGCTGAAGGAGGAGGAGGCTTTGCAGAATTTATCGGAAACGTAAAGGCGGTCCAGGGGGCATTCGTCATTTCTTCCGATAATCTAAAAATTTATTATGAGAGCAGAAAAGATGGTACAAAAAAACCTGTTGCAGATGAAGAATCGATAAAAAAAATAGTCGCAACCGGAAATGTTAAAATAAGCTCGGACGACAAGGTCGCACTGACCGATTATGCAGAATATACGACAGATACGATGATCCTTGTTTTAACCGGTGAAGGCTCAAAGATAATAAGCGGAAACAATTCCATTTCAGGATCAAAAATAACCCTTTTCAGGTCTGATGGACGCGTTAAGGTAGAAAGCGCCGGTGAAAAACGTGTAAAAGCCCTGTTTTATCCTACCGAAAAAATCGATGCCGGTAACATGCGCGTATCAAAAGCTCCGGTTAAAAAAGATATAACAGCTCCGGCAATAGAGGTTCCTGAAACTCCGGCAGAAAAGATTGTAAAGGTTATTGAAACTCCGGCAGAAAAGATTGTGGAGGTTATTGAAACTCCTGTGGGAGACTTAAAATATGTGGTCGGAATAACAATTTTTGAAAACAAAACATCTTTTGGTGACCTGAACGTGGGCGGACTTTTTTATAAAGATATTGTTGAAGCCGTAACCGGCTCATGTAGCGACAATATTGTTCTTGCTGAGCCTGATGAGGACAGATATTCAGACTGTCTGGTCAAGCTGCCGAGACAAATAACGGGCGAAATTGACAACTTTGTTTTGGCGGAATCAGGCAGGAAAGCCGGGATAAATGCGATTATAACCGGGACATTAACAGATATAACGGCGATTAAAGAAGAACAGGGTATCCTGTGGCTTAAAGACAGGCAGGCTGTTGTCCGTGTACGGATTCTGGCGGAAGTTTATGACACCGATACAGGGGCAAAATTTCTTGATGAATGCTTTTCCTATAACAAAGAGATCGACGAGGAAGAATTTGAGTCGATAAGCGCTGATAAAAAAATCGACTCGTCTTTATTAGAAGATGCTTTAAAGGATATTTCAGTATCAATGGGGAAAAAAATCTGCGGCATTGTCAATAAGCAAGACTGGAAAGGATACATCGTTTCAGTCAATGAAAATAACATAGAAATTTCTTCAGGAGAAAAAGCAGGGCTAATGCCCGGCAATATACTCGATGTTTACAGCGCAAACAGACTTGAAGGGTTCAATGGTCAAAAATTTTTTCTTCCGGGTAATAAAACCGGAAAAATAAAAATAACAGATGTTAACACATACAGTTCAAAAGCTATTCTTGTATCAGGCGACGGTATAGAGCCGGACAGTTCGGTAAAACCGCGGCAAGACCTTTGAACATAAACTATTCCGTTATTAAATTATTTGTGACAATTTGAAAGCCATAGGGCCTGCAATGAGACATAAACAAGGTGAAATCAGCACCCGATAAACTGCCGGCAGGAATAAAAGTCGCGTCGGTTGCAAGTCTGGTTCGAGCCATAACTTCTTTTCCGTTTTTATAAATACCTGTAGTGTCCTCTTTAAATTTCCATTTCTCACCATTTTCATCAACCAGGCAATTGTCAGCACCGGCAAGTATTTCAACTATAATATCTTTATTGCTCTGATTGTCGTAGATCAATGTCATGGATATGGAATCTTTGGTTTTTTTAAATGCTTTTAAAAAAACCATAAGATCATCGCTATCATAAATCTTTCTCATTTTTTTCGCCATAGTGAAGTTAAGACCGAAAACTTCAAAACAGCCCTTTTCCTGCGTGTTGGATTCCGATTTTATTTTTTTATCGACAACAGGCTTATTAATAAGTTCAGCTATCACATCGGTCTTGTCTATTTTCACATCCGCGGAGCTTATGACCATTTTTTTCTCTACATCTATAAGCCTGGCCTTTATGATCAACGCATTTTTCATATCGGAAATGCTCCCCGCCATAACCGCGTCAACGTCTAATAATCTCCCCATATTAGAAAGTTCATTATTGCAGCTCAAATCGGTCAGGGCAAGTTTATTCCATTTCAAGATCTCTTCTATTTTTTTACTTTCAATCACCTGTATTCCAGCTTGAGACAGATAACTATCTATCATTTCCCGAATATTTTTGGCAAGCTTGTTTGTTTTATACTCGTGCTCAAATTCGGTTACCGCTATTTTTTTTATCTTTTTCTTCTGCCGATAGATTTTATCTCCCTTTATTATATTCCCGGTTTTATGTGTCACCCTGGCAATAGAGATGTTTTCCCTCACCCTTTCCACTTCTGCTTCTCCGATTATAGTCTCTTTGTGCCCGATGATTTTTCCATCGACTATCAAAGCTTCTCTCTGTCTGACAACATCAAACAT
Source organism: Deltaproteobacteria bacterium (assembly GCA_030596405.1). Classification (GTDB taxonomy): domain Bacteria; phylum Desulfobacterota; class Desulfobacteria; order Desulfobacterales; family JAUVKB01; genus JAUVKB01. Next base: position 1,964 of record JAUVKB010000115.1, on the reverse strand, counting down.
AGTGCCGCTTACAATCCTGTCTCTTTGACCAAGATCGATATAGATAATATCTTTTTCAACGGATAAAACCGAGCCGGCTCCGGCAAAGACAAGTCTGCTGTAAAGTTCTTCTATCTTATCTCCAAAATCGTTTTGCGCCATACATATAAAAGGAATCGATAAAACAAGTATTGCAGCCGATAAAAAACCGGTCTTTAAAAATATTTTTTTCATTTCACTCCCTTTCCTTATTCTCTTTAAGTAAATCGCTCGCAAAAACACTTTTATCTTTATTCAAAAGAAGTATTCTGCTTACCCGTTTGATATCACAGGGGCGATCCACCGCGATGCTTTTGTAGTCAGTGACCACAACCTGTATCGGTATATCATTTTCAAGCAGACGCAGTTGTTCGAGTTTTTCCGTTGTTTCAAGACAGCCCGGGCCGAGGCTTGCAAATTTTTTCAAGGCAGCCATCCGGAAGGCATAAAGACCGATATGCCCATAGAACTTGCATTCCTGCCCGTCGCGTGGATACGGTATCGCAGAACGGGAAAAATATAGAGCCGCTCCGCTGTTCGAAAACACCACCTTTACCTGATCCGGATTTTGGGCGGCGGCCGGGTCGATTCCGCTTGCCAGGGTGGTTACAAGGATCTTGTCTGAAACAAACGGTTTGACGAGTTCTGTGAGCATGACCGGATCGAGCAGCGGTTCATCTCCCTGGATGTTGACCACAACAGCGTCATCGGGCGCACAAATCTGTTCGGCTGCCTCCAGAACACGGTCTGTGCCGCTTGGATGGTTGTTTCGCGTCATCAGCACAGGAACGCCCAGTCTTTTTGCGGCTGAAACTATGCGGTCATCATCTGTGGCCAGAACAATTTCCGACAATTCAGGGCACTTTTTTGCCCGTTCATAGACGTGCAGGAACATCGGCCTGCCGTGAATCTCGGCCAAAGGTTTACCCGGAAAACGGGTTGATTCATAGCGTGCAGGTATAATCCCGTAACATTTGGGAAGATTGTTCATTTTAAGGACCGATCCATGTCAATTCCCATGCTTTGCAGAATTGCCATCAAAAATTTTATCAATAATACGACATGCCTGATCTGTTCCGCCCCTGCGGTCTTTCATGTATTGAACCGCGGCTTTACGCACTTTTTCCTTTGCGGGGCTGTCTTTGACATTTTCTGACAGAAAGTTGGCGGCCTCTTTCCAGTCTTTTGCAACACGTATAAGTTTCTGTACCACAATTTCGCGGCCCACCCAAGAAAAGTTGTCCCAAAAAGGTCCGATAACCGGAATAATCCCGCAAATGAGCGCTTCCAAAAAATTCTGTCCTCCCAGCGGAGCAAGGCTTCCGCCGACAAAAACCGCTTTTGACAGCCTGTAGGCCAGAGTCAGTTCCCCAAAAATATCCCAAAGGATAACCGTTCCCGAAGAGACATGCGTTTTTGTCCTGGACCGCAATACCGATTGCAGCTCCATCCGCTTTAAAGCTTTCCGCCAGTAATCTATTCTGTGCATATGCCGGGGAAAAAGGCCGATAACAGCATAAGGATGCCTTTGGAGGATATTAACGATTATTTTTTCAATCTCTTTTTCTTCTTCCTGCCTGACGGAACCTATCACGATAAACGTTGTGTCCGGCCGGATAATCTTTTCAAGCGGATTTTCTTTATGTTTTACAGGTTGCGCGACGTCTATCCGGTCAAATTTCATGTTCGGCATTATGTCCACATCTTTTCTGCCGAACAGAGAGGCAAAACGATCTGCATCGTTTTTTGAAACAGCAAGAACTTTTTCTGGTCGAAGTTTACGCCACAGCGACGGCCAGATGAGGTATCTGCTCATACTTTTAGGAGTTATCCGGCCGTTTATAATAAGTGAATAACAACCATGTTTTTTCAATGCCGCGAGAAGGCCGGGCCATATCTCCGTTTCTAAAAAAACCATGACTTTGGGGCATATGCTTTTAACAGCT
>JAUVKB010000124.1 GCA_030596405.1 Deltaproteobacteria bacterium | reverse complement strand
CATGGTTTTGATCTGGTCTTCAACTGAAATCCCGGGTTCAACTGGAAAGCTCTGGATTAAAAAAGGATCAGCCGAAGCTTTTATATATATACCCGTCAAGACGTCCTGCCGGCAGTTGACGGCGATTTTATCTTCACCCTTGCCTTTGATCCATGAAGAAAAAGCAAGAGCGCTTTCCGGAGAATATGCACGGCAAAGCGATATGCGAAAATCTTTCAGGATTTCCGACATCCCGTTGAATTCATCTTTTGTCATGGCGGATATCAGAACAGGCGTTGAGTCTAAAATTGTTTTATCTTTCACGAGCCGGTAATCGAAGATACCGTCATGTGCCGGAAAATCGAGATACGGCTCCATCTCCCATGCGACAGCGGCCGAAAGCTTATCTTCGGAAAGCTTTGTTCCGGGCGGAACCGCAAGTTCACTTGCCAGAAATTTTACCCGTTCGGTTATAATTATTCCCTGTTTAGCAATTGATCCAAGCTCATTTAAAACAGCGCTTAAAGCTCGTCCAGTCTTGTTGATGTCATAAACAACATCAGGTTCTGTTTCCACTTCGGCTGATGAGATAATCACCGCTTTTTTCCCGGTTCTTTTTACGGTTATGGCTTTGACTGAATTTTTTCCTATATGAATCGATACTATCTTTCGTGGTGCAGTTGATGGAAAGACGGATTTTAATTTTTCTAAAGAAAGGTTTTTAAAGAGCTTCAAATAACAACCTCCTCATCTGCAAGATATGGATCCGGCGGCTCCGGAGGATCCGAAGCAGCCGGATATGACGGGACAAGAATTATCCTGTCGGCAAGAAGCGTGTCAACAACGGGCCCTCCCCATGGCCCAAGATCGGTTTTTAAGATAAATATTATCTTTCTTGAGCCCGCTGGAAATTTTTGCGGATCCATATTGCCTGGCGGATTGATCGGGAAATCATATTTACTGCTTCCCGTGCCGGCTGTTATGGTCAGGGTTTCTGTCTGACTTTTGGATGTGACGGCTCCATGAAAAGGGTAGACCAGCCTGGCTTCAACATCCACATTTTGACCTTCCGGAAGGCCAAGACTCCCTGCATCAAAAGAAAGAGTCAATGTTACAGCCCTTTTCCAGTAAAAAATATCTTTCACATCTTCCTGATAGCTTCCTGTTCCGCCTGAAAGCCCGTTGCTGCCGAAACTCTTTATTTCCATGACAGTATGCTCGGGCGTTGTATCCTGAATAAATATTACTTTAACCGGATTTCCCCAGCCATCTGAAAAATCATGGGGGAAAGGAGGAGTGTCGTTCCATTCACCAGCGTAAGGAGCGAGATAACGAACGCCCCTGTATCCTGCCCAGAATTCTTCGGGCGAGCCGCTGTGAGACCATCCCTGCCATGCGGGGACACTTTGCCGGTTTAACAGAACTCCTGTAAAATTATCCTCTGGTGCAAATGGCGTCATGTTATCCGGCTCTCCGTAGTCGCTTATAAAACCGCAGCACGCTTCAGACTGTTTTCCTGAAAGTGCCTGTCTGACTTTTTTTATGCATAGATTTGTTTTTACGTACCGAAAGTCATCATCAGAACCATGACCCGCCACAAAGGAGCAGACTAAAACAGTGCTCATAAATACCGTGAGCAGCAAGGAGACCGCCAGAAGCATATATCCGTTGCAGGAATTAACAGGTTTCAGAATACCGGTCATCATTGCACCTCTACATCCCCGATCCAGTTTCCAGCCGGCTCAACAGCGAAAATCAGAGGATTCGGGTTGGCGGGCGGGCTTGCTATGTCAAAAACATAGATGCTTCTAATGCCCGCAGGTATATTTACATATTTTCTTCCGCTGCCTGCCGGTTCCGGGTCAGGTTCAGCCGGATCACGCGGTTCAAAACGGAAATAGCCATCTGCAGCAACGCCGGCATCCATGGTTTCGGCCTGCTCTGCGCCATCTATGGATATATAAAGCCTTACTCTTATGCTGGCTTCATTTCCGGCAGTAAAGCCGGTTGCCCTTCCTGCCACCGCGCCTCGATATTCGGTCTGTTTGACAGTTATTTCCAGATCCGTGTCAAAGCCTGTTTCACCGCCCGTGTCATCGCAAAGATCAGCTCCATAGCTTTCAATGGCAAAGTCTCCATTGCTGACTGAAAAGACAAAAGGGCTGCCCCATCCGTCTTTCAGCACGCCGTCCGGGGGCGTTTCGAGATACGCTCCCCGCCACCCCATCCATGTCCTTGACGCTGGTTTATGCTCCCAGTCAGGCAAAACGCCCTGGTCCCAGAGCCCTTTGGGTTGATCGTCCGAAGTATCAAGAGGAGTGCCTGAAACATCTTCAAGAGCAGGGAGTCCACCGATATCCGCAATATAACCGGAAAACTGCCTCTGGCCGTTGGTATAGATACCGGAGTCTCCAAGCAGGGCTTTTTTTATCTCCTCCATCTGCGCGCGTGTCTGTTCAAACCGCGCCTGATCATCTTCCCCTGAATATACGCCGGTCATGATCATGGTTAGAAAACCGATGATGGCGATAACTATTACCAGCTCGAGGAGTGTGAATCCTTTTGGGAAGCGGGTGTAGGCCCATGTGCCTGCCCAATGGGAAAGTGAGCGGGTGGGCAGGTGTAGGGGCAGGTCTTGTGCCTGCCCGATGTGCAGGGGCATGCCCCCGTGTCTGCCCGATGGAAAAGCGGGTTTTATATTTTTTTTGTTTTTAATATCCATGGCTTGGGATTGTTTCCCATATTCACTAATTTTCCGATTATTTTGTTATACAATTTGTGCAGTTCTTTGCTTGTTGTCCTGTCTGTGTATTTGTCCTCTTTCACACAGGGCAGGCACGAGACCTGCCCCTACTGCTCACCCGCCCCGCAACTCACCCCCGCCAAATATAAACATAACCAGATCATCGCCGATATCCGCGGGCACGGGAAAAACAGTTCCGCCGTCATCCGTCCCATTGGCTCCGAAACTGACAATGCGCGCCGAATCCCTGTCCTGTGAAGGATTCATCAGGATGCGGTAGAGACTGCCCCACGAATCCGCAAGCACGGGGTACCATTCGTTGTCAACAGTATCATGGTAGCGTGTATCCGGCTCCATATAAGGGCTGCGCCAGCCGCGTCCTGTGAATTTATTCCACGTCATCAGGCCGTCGTTTCCGGCAAAATTGCGCATCTCCTGATATTCAGGATTTCCGGCCCCGTCATTTACAAGGCAAAGATACCGGGTTGAGTACTCGGGGTTTGCCGCATCTTCCGGGACAAGCCCCAGATCCGCATAAAATCTTTCCCGAACCGATTTTTTGATGTTATCCATCTCGCTTAAGGTGGTGATGACCGCGCCTTTTTCCTGAGCCCGTCCAGCCACCATGGCGACACCTCCCACCAAAAAACCGATGATGAAAAGGACGATAATTATCTCCGCAAGGGTAAAGCCTTTGCTGTTCATTTTTTTATAACCCGTCGCCGTCATTGTATAGCCGCCAGAATTTCACATCCTCCTGCCTGCCGTGTCCCGTGGCATTTACGATGTCAAACTGCGAAGCAGTCATATCTTTGAGCTGTACCCTTTTTACCTGGCCCGACGTTGTGTCATCCCTGTCTATAACGTCAAAATCCAGATAACCATCCAAGTCATCATCATCAAAAGTCAATGCCCCGAATCGGTCAAGGGTTTTCGCAAGCCTCGGCAGAACAATGCCGTAGTAGTTGTAAAAATACTGTCTATTGTTCAATCCATCAGGGCACAGGGGCGCAGCCTCAATATAGTATTCACTGACCATCCCGCAATCCTGGCCGATGCCCAGGACAATCCTGTACAGCCATTCAGGGTTTCCGATATCTTCGCCGAGCCCGTCAAAACCGGTATCAGGCGTTATGGCGGCTGTTGGGTCTGCTGCGCCTCCGCCGATCATCAGAACCACAACACCGGCTGCAACATCCACCCGGTCAAAACGGTTGGCATGGGTTGCTGCAACATAATTCGGATCATCAGGATGATTCCATGACAAAACCTCGCTTATTCCCATAGCCCGCAACTCAGTTGCCTCGTCCGCGCTTAAGACATGCTCGGTCAAAATGCAGCGATCATTAAAATCATTTGATATGCTTTCCATTCCATCAATCGTTACATCTTCCACGTCAGGCTTGATACAGTCGCCGGCAGCCGCAGCAATGCCGTCATCATCGGCCAGCATAAGGTTGATCAGTTTGTCCGGTAAATCGCCGGAAAAATCCTGCTGAAAGGTTTCCACGCATTTTTTTGTGTCTTTCAGGTTCGCCTCGTTTACTTTGGCCTCGGCCTTTTGGGACACCCCGCCGAGCCTTGGAGCAATCATGGCGGTTAAAAAGCCGATAATCACCAAAACCCAGAGAAGCTCCAGCATGGTAAAGCCTTTTTTATTTGATACTGTCTTTAATATATTCATTTTTGTTTCTCCTTTTCTTGCCTTTTTACAGGGCAAACACAAGGTTTGCCCCTACACCTTTCTCACCTGCTCACCCCTTTCTCTTTCATACTGACAAGCCGCTGCGCCAGATTAGGCCTTAATTTTTCCAGGATCTCTTTTTCCTTCATGGCGCTTTCAACATTGCCCATGGCCAGATAAACAACCCCCAGGTTATAGTGGGCCCAGTGATTGTCAGGATCCATGGAAATCGCCTTTTGAGTTGCTTCCACAGCTTCTTTATATTGTCCCGCCCCGGCAAAGGCCTGGCCAAGGTTGAAGTGGTTCCGGGGATTGTCCGGCGCGAGTTCTATTACTTTCTGGTAGGCCTCGATTGATTTGCCGAACTCATCCGACTTTCCGTATGCGTAGCCCAGCCGTGACCAGGCGTCCGCCTGGGCCGGCACCTTTTTAACCAGTTTTTTGAGCAGCGGGATGGCGGATTTGTAGTCTTTGCTCATGATATGATAGTTGGCGGCATGCCGTATCCCTTTTGGGCTTTCCTTCCACTCTTTTTCCAGCTTGAGCTTCCAGTCCAGGATGCCCAGCGGGTTGAATTCGTTAAACCTGATATCGGAAGTCACCGTGACAGCCAGCGCGTAAGGACTCTCCTTTTTCATGCTCACGTCCGTCAGTATTCCAGCGATTTTTCCGCTGCAATCAAAGATGGGAGCGCCCTTTAAGTTTGCCGGGACATTCGAGGAAAACAGGAGCTTGACTTTTGCCCCATTTTTTTTCAGTACCTTACCCTCTAAAAATCCGTCTCCCTTTTTCCAGGGGTTTTTCATGAAAACACGGTCTCCCACAGCCGGCGGCAGCGCGGCAAGGGATGCCGGCGCTATGGCCGTACCCTCTGTCTTGAGAACTGCCTCCCATAATTTAATGTCCCTGTTTTCACCGCAGATCCCTTCTACAGGATATGGACCGCCTGAATCGGTACGAGCCGTGGCCCACAGGGCCTTGCGGAAGAGCATGTTATAGACTAAAATCGATCCCTTTTGATCTATGACCACGCCGCATCCTTTTCTTATGAGCTTTCCGTCTTCTTTGTCGAAAAACTCGATGGACATGGTTGAATTGCCGGCCTTTTCAACCTCGGGCGTGACGGCAAAAACATGGGCGGAAGATAAAAAAAGAAACACCATGCCCTGGATAATACAAATGTATGTTTTAAAGGTTTTCATATGCGTTCAATTTATCAGGTCTGAAAATAATAGCATGCCTGCCCTTTATAAAAAGGGCAGGCATGCTTTTTCCGCTTGTTGCGATTATCCTGTCAGATTATATCGTGGTGTGGATAGTCACAATTTCCCACATCTCAGCGATTTCAGGCCACAGATGACCTTCCGGGCAGAATACATCGAATTCAGCGATCTTGTCATAAGGCGCAAGCAGATCAACGTCGATTTGCTGCGGGTTCGCAGCTGCGTCATCGCCTGCGGCCTCGACGGTAATCGTTCTCATCTGGCCTGCGGCTATTGAGCCTGCGGCTTCCATCTGGTCGATGGTGGCCTGCATGCGGGGCAGCACCATGCAGTAGTAACCCCATGCCGTACTCTGGGACGCGCCCCTCTCATAGCTGGGGCAGATACCCGCGGCCTGGCAATAGCCGGTGGTGACCAGCTCGCAGTCCGGGCCCACGCCGAGGACGATCCGGTTAAACCACCTGAAATCTCCGGTCTGCGCGGTAACAACATCCATATTTTGAGGATAAGCCCCCCCGCTTGGCTGGCAAACGTCATACCAGGCTGCACCCGCGTTGCCGCCGCCGATCATCAGCATCTTCATGCCGGCCGCAATCGGCTGCCTGTCCATGGAAGATTCCAGGACAGCAATATCCGTAGTGGCATTACCGAATATATCGCTCTTGACAATAGGAATAACAGCATCGCTTGCATCCCCTTCATTGTTCCAGTTGAGGACCGTGCTGATGCCCATCTTGCCCAGTCCAATAGCCTCGTTAACGTCAATATTGTGAT
>JAUVKB010000174.1 GCA_030596405.1 Deltaproteobacteria bacterium | reverse complement strand
CGCCTATCTCAAGAGTCAAAGGATCCTGAATCATATTAGATTCAAATACGCCAAACGGCACGTACAATTTGCCGGCTGTAAGATAAAAAGGACATTTTTCCGTGTTGCCCAGGGTAATGGTGCCCTCGTCAACAACGACCTCTTCCGTATCGTCCTCTTCCCATAAAAGGAGGACATGACCCGATACCCATTCGGCTATCTGAACGTCAAAACCAAGTTCCACTGTGGCAAGCGCGATGTCGCTTTCACTATCGCTGTCATAATTCTTTGCCGTAAAAGCTTCTATCTCTATTGCGCCGCTTATGCTCACCCGCTCGCTTAGTTCCTTGAAAATTTCAGCCTTATCAAGAATGCCGTCTTGCTCATGGAGCTTTTCCTTAAGCTCCCTGATCTCCTGCTCAAGTTCATAGTTGGACATCTCGCCTGAAACCGTATTTGCGCCCAGCCACATGCCCGTAAAAAAAATACTGATAAATAAAACAAAACTTTTCTTCAACACTTCTTTCATCTTTTCTCCTGATTGTCATTTTTATATATATATGTAATAAAAAATAAAATATTTTACAAAAACTCACCTGAAATTACTTTCCTCACCCCCCTTATCTTACAAATATAAGCAAAAAAAAATCCCCGAACCGAAATAAATCGATCCGGGGATATCCCTTTTTTATCCTCAAGATTTTATAGTAACTCTCAATCCTCGAAAGTTATACTTCTAATGTTCAGGCAGGTCTTCTGACTCCCGGATCTTCCTAATAGCCGCGCCTTCCCGTCAGCCTACAGGCGGACAGTGACATTTTGCGGTTTTCGTCCCCGATTACAGCGGCGGGCCCGTCCCCGATTTTAACGGGGTTCCCTGTTAAACTCTATAATGAGCACCTGAACATTTTTCAAAGATCTGATTTCTGTATAATTAATAACTATATTAACAATTGTCAATAAAAAAATAGATTTTATTTAGAAGCCGCCTTTGATTTTCTCTTTTTAAGGAATCACATCCATGGCATCCTCTATATGTTTGCAAAATATTTCGATTATACTATCGTTAAAACCTGTCCCGGTATTTTCAACAGAAACCGAGATTCCATTGTCTTCAAAAGCGGTTTTCCATGAATCTTCTTCTCCTAAAAGGTCTTCAATAAAATGGACGCCTGCAACCAGCATAAAGGGGATCAACAGGACTTTTCTAAACCCTGCTCTCTTCACACCCGCAATGATCTCTTCACGTAATGGATATCCTTCAACGACCCCCATGAAAATCCTTGGACCAAATTTTTCACGGAACATATGATGCAGCGCCACATAAGAAGACCAAACCGGGTGATCCGTTCCGTGCCCCACCATTACAACCGCCATATCTTCATCATCAGGGAAACCACTGCCGATAGCCTCCACCACTGCTTTATAATCCCCGGGTCCGCTCAAGAGAGGCAAACCTATCGACGTTCTGGTTGAGGTTCCGGCAAAATTCTGACCCACTTCATCAACCAGGCGAAAAAATTCGTGGCCGCAGAAAAGGTGGAGTGACTGGACCACAGACCATGAATACCCCTTTTCCTTTAATTCTGAAAGTACCTGATGTGGATGTTTCAGATCGATATTATCTCTTTTTTTAATCAGATCTTTTACCATCCTGGAAGAATATGACCAGAAAATCTCATGACCGGGAAAACGCTTTTTACATTTTTTGTCAATAAAGGAATATGTGTCAAAAGCCCTGGCTGTGGTTCCAAAGGCCGCCATGACAATCGGTATTTTTGCGTTTTTTTTCATCGGATTGAGACCATTTTAAAATAAAGACCGTTTAACAATGCATTAAACGCGGTTTTTACCACGACAGGGACAGGATAGTCATAAGAAATAAAATCTTTCATATCTTCTATCTCTTCTCCGGCGAGATCATCGGCAACAATTTTACACCACCTGTCAAAGGAGTCAAGATTGCTGACAAGACCTTTCTCATAATCATCGCTTATAGCAAAAGAGGCTTTGATAAATCCGGCATACCCGGGTTCAAGAAGAATCTCTTCCAGGGCGCCAAGCATTTCCGATTTGTCGATATTACATTCACAGTCATCAATATTAATCAGCCCCGGCAGGCTGATTCTTCTGTCATTGAGGCGATGGAAAATATTACGCCCGGTTACGATACTGTTTTGCATAGAGACAGCTTCTTGAACAGCGGCATAAACCGACCTTGCGATAAGTTCTCCCATCTTTGAATGACCGCCTGCATTGTCAATTTTTTTCCCTTCTCCACCTACTACAATAATATTATCCGTTCCGGTTCCTGTGGCCTGGTGAACAAGAGGAGTATAACTGCTTCTTATGTCCATATCCGCCAACGCAGCGGTTTTAGCCTCAGTGGCGCTGATAATAGCACGGGTCATGGCACGCGGCGTAAGTTTCATGTTTGCTAAAAGTATAATATTGATTGTTCCGGGCTCATAAAATTTCCCTTCATCTTCAGACATCCTTACTGCGTTTGACTGCACTCCCGCGGTAACCAGCGCATATACCGCCATTTCTTTAAAACGCCGGCAGCAAATGGACAGATTGTCCATATCAGCGCCCGTGAAAAGAAAGCTTGAAGTATCTTCCTTCATACCGACAACCCGGTAAATATCTTCTCTTGTGGAGTCTAAACCCTTTTTATGACTAAACCCCCAGCAGGGAGGCGGAGAATAATGGTTTCCGACGGATACGATTCCATGCCGCTGTCCCTCAAGGGTAGAGACTACAGGCAACGGGTTTTTAAAATCTATAACAAGGGTTTTGTTTAAAAAATCATCGATACGACTGTATGCGATACGCGCGTCCTTGACATAATCGATGTCAATATCAAGATTCCTGGTTTTAAAAATGCTCTCTTTTAAAACCTGGTTCTCTTTTTTTAAAAATTCTTCATCATAGATCCTGGCGGAAAGCCATGAGACAAAGTAGCCTGCATGAGTCGAGGCTCTGCAGGTCAACGGACACGGGAAATAAAATATCCGGCCATTTTTTACCGCATCCACATCATTCCAGCCGGAACGGTCAAGAAAGCTTTCGGCTGTTTTCCTGTCACCGCCGCATCCAAAGATAACCTGAGGGTTAAACCTTAACCACTCTTCTTTGGTAACGGTTATAATATTTCCGTTTTTATGAAACACAGGAGGGATGCCACCCGCCAGCTTTATGTATTCGTTTTGGAAAGAATCGTCCCCCGGCGCCATAACCGACTTGCGCCCCATAAGCCTGATCACACGCTTTCTCTTTGACAGGGGAATTTTTGCCGTTTTTTCGGCAATAATCCTAAATTCACCCTTTATATCATGGACGACCCTTTTGGCCTGTTTTTCTCTGCCGAATATCCTGCCCAGCAATTCAATGTTTTTATAAATATCTAAAAGAGAATCAGCATCAAGATCAATCAGCAGGCATCGATCGTTCTCAAACCTTTGTTTTACCTTTTTATGTAAATCCGAAATAAAAACAACATCCGGCTTAATCTTTTCTATAATATTTACAGACGGAGAAAAAAAACCGCCTACCACTATTTTGGAAGCTGTTTGAGCAGGACGTGTGTCGTGATATGTAATGCCCCTGACCGCATCCTGCGCCCCGATTTTAAATATGATTTCGGTGACGGCAGGCACCAGAGAAACCACACGTCCCGGCATTTTGACAATCGTAATTTTATGCCCCTGTGCATCAATAAAATCAACCGGATAAGAAAAGGCTGGAAAATCGCATAACACTACAATCGAAAAAATAAAAATCGAATTTAAAAATAAAAACCTGAATTTTCTTTTCATGATAAAAAGCTGCCGGCCGCCCCGTAAAGGGGCGGCCGGTCATTTTTTGAATTTACAAAATTTCGACAAATAGATTTTATGCTATTGCGTAGATATATACTCAACATTTGAAATTTCACCGGCGCCTGCGCCGTTGTATGCATGAACACCCATATAAAAAGAAGATTTGCCTGGAATTATAAATCTAAAGCCTGTTTTAGTCCCCATATCAAAATATCTCACCTTTAAGCCGTGAGCACGTATGGAAGCCAAAACATATCCGTCGGCGCCTTCAACGGAATTCCAGGAAAGCGTTACTATTTTTCCGTTAACATCAACATTTAAGACCGGAGCATCAGGAGGTTCAAGAGCCTCTTCAGAGCAAAAGACCACCCTTAAAGGGTTTAAACTGGTTGAAACGCTTTCGTCGATGGTATCAGTGGCTGTATTAAGAATGTCAACCTTGGCGGTTGTCTGATTGCACACCCATAGCATGTTGTTTTTGTCCGCATAGACTCCGGATTCCATGCCCGCAATACCTATATTCTCAAAACCGGTCACCGTGCCTCCTGCGGTTCCCGTGGAAGGATCAAAGGTGTAAAGACTATTATCGCCCCAGCCGGCATAGCCTACAAAATACCCTTTGGTGGCTGAAACAACAGCCATGCCTGAAATATTGCCGTACGGATGACTGTCATCGTTCCCGTCGTCTAAAACCATTGCTGTTTCGTAAGTATCAGGGTTGATGCTTACAATACCTCCCGTGTATTCCGCGGGCGTGCCGCTCCATGAACTTTCAAAACCGCCGGCGCCCTGCACATAAATAGTATTATTTTCCGCAAGGTACTGAATAGCGCCTAAATTTCTGATATCAAGCGGTAT
>JAUVKB010000109.1 GCA_030596405.1 Deltaproteobacteria bacterium | reverse complement strand
CTTCAAAACTATCGCCATACCTGTAATTTATCTGGGCCCATCCGGTTAAGCCCGGACGTATGCTGTGACGCAAGTCATAGTACGGCACTATTGACTCGAGCTGCTTCAAAATAAAAGGGCGCTCGGGACGAGGGCCTACCAGATCCATATCTCCTTTGAAAATGTTTATGAACTGTGGGGCTTCATCTAATCTTAATCTGCGCATAATTCTGCCTATTCGCGTGACACGGGAATCATTTTTTACCGTAAATATTGAAGTTTTCAACTCTTTGTCGGAGCCGCAAACCATGGAGCGGAATTTAATCATTTGAAATATTTTTCCGTTTAGTCCGATCCGTTCCTGGCGGTATAAAACAGGCCCCGGCGAATCAATTTTGATCAAAACGGCAATTAGAAGTAATACCGGCAGAAAAATGACAAACAAAACAAAGGATACAATGATCCCTATTGCCCGTTTAATCGCCAGATCAGTGTTGGTGTGAAAAAATCCTTTCTCAAATACAAACCAGCTTGGTTTTAGAAATTCGTCAATAGAAATTTTATATCTGACTTTTTCATAAAAGGCGAGACCGTCATGTATAATAATGTTTTTTACTTTGGCTTCAAGGAGTTCGCGAATCAGCAGTTTCCCCCGCCGATCTCTTAATGTTATCACTATGATATCAATTAAATGTGATTTCAAGGTCTTTTTTAACTGATTAATAAAGCCTAATACAGGAGTCCCATGAAAATTTTTACCTATAAGATTTTCTTCTGTGGAGAGGATTCCTGCAATTTCAAAATTTTTGTTTTTCCTTTTTTGCGCCGCACTTATAATCCTGCGGGTCTGATCATTTGCGCCTATAATTAAAATTTGCTTTCGGTTTCCGTGTATGCGGAAAAGCAAAAAATATCTGAAAATAAACAGGTAAATAAAAAATATACTGGAATTCAGAAATATTTGCCGATTAATCAGGCAGAGACATCCGGTAATGTAATATAAAAAGACAACGGAAAAAAGGGAGAGCAGAAAAGCAAAGAGTATGCGTCTAAAAAGTTCGATCCGGCTTACGTATTCCATGAACGAATAGAGCTTGAAAACAATCATAGAAGACATGGCCGCCAGCGCAAAAAAAATAAGCGGCAAATACCGGTAAAAAATAGACGGGTTTAAATGTTCATCAGATACAGATGAAAAAGGAAAGAAGGGTACAAAAATCAGGCAGATGAAAAACAGGTCAAAAAAAACAATGGAAAGGGCTCCCCAAACGGTCTTTGTCGAAAACATGCTCTATTTACTCCTCAAAGCGTTCAAACGATTTAATGCAATTGCCCCCCATAATTTTTGCGGAAACAAGGGCATTTTTAGCTTTTTCAACCAGGGTTTCCGAGTTGTCTTCATCATCAGAAAATTCAACGAGCCCACCGCTTAGCGTTAACGGGCGCAAAATTTTAATGCGTATTTCATCCGGAATTTCCGAAACAGCCTTGAGTATACGATCAGCCACTTTGATTGAACCCTGTTTGCCTATGCCAGGCAATATAACGCCGAACTCATCTCCTCCTATCCGTCCAGCTATATCGCTAACCCGTAAGCGACTTTTGATTCTGTCGGCAATAAAACGCAACAGATAATCTCCTGTAAGGTAACCGTGTTTGTTATTAAACCGGTCTAAATGGTCTATGTCAAATACGATGAGTGAAACTATAGAATCTTTTGACCTCTTTGCCCGGCTTAATTCCTCGTTAAGCCGTTTCCACCAAAGTCCATAGTTATACATGCCGGTCAAGCTGTCGGTAAAACTCAATTCATAAAACTTTTGTACCGAAGCCGATCTTTCAATAGTTTTGGCCACAGACTTGCAAATCGATATAATTAAGTTTTTAACCGTTTCTTCTAATTTTGGCTGTTTATCAACAAACAGGAAAAGCATTCCGTTTGGAATATCATTATAAATAAAAGGGATAGCCATGCAAAATTCTTCATTAAAAAACTTGGCGGAGTTCGGAAAAACTTCCTTCCGGTTAAATATCGAAATATTATGGATCGATTCAATTTGCGTTTTTTTTAATCGTGGCATCAACTCTTCATAAGTCTCCATGTACATTTTTTTGTCCAGCCCATATCCAAGCAGTAAATCTAAAAACCCGGACTCCTTGTTTTTCAGCAGAAAAAAACCCTTTTTTTCAAGTTTCAATATCTCGGCAACCATGTTGAAAATATGATCGAAAACAACCCTTAGCTCCCGCAATGTATTATATTCTCTGAAAATGTTCATCATATAAAGCTGTGAAGGTGTTTCATGATGGCAGGCCGGCAATTCTGCATGGGTTAGGTATTCAGAAAAACAACGGATAATGTTTTGCACCAGCAGTTCTTTTTCGGCCCTGATTGAATGATCAGGTTTAGTGGAATTTATATTGATTGTTCCAGGTGTTCCATCAACAAGTTTTATCGGCAATATATATGAAGTATCGATGCAAGGATTAATCATATCGGAGCTATCGATGTTGAGCCTGTGTTCTCCGCTAATGCCTTTTAGAAAGACTGCCTGGCCGCCAGATAGAACCTTGCCGGAGATACTGCTTCCTAATCGCACGCGGGTTTTTTCAATAATATCTTTTTTTAAACCCCTGGCGTTTCTGATTGTAAGATTTTTTTTGTCGTCGCCAAGCAGCATAATGGAACCAGCTTCCGCCTGCATAACTTCCAAAAGCACGTCCAGCAGCAGCTCCAGAATCTTGTCGGTGTTTGGAGGACTTGCCGTTTCGCCATTATTTTGTTTTTTCATATTATTCATATTGCCTTAGATATTTTTTCATTATTTAATGCCGGAAGCATATTTATGATGGGTCAAATGCCAGTTCCAGGAAGATTCTATAATCGATTCCAAACGGGTAAATTCAGGTTTCCACCCCAGCACTAAACGGGCAGTAGCAGCTTCTGCGACAAGAACCGGCGGATCACCGTTTCGCCGGCCGGCTTTTTTGAATTTAATTGCATCACCCGTAATATTTTCAACAGCGTTGATAATATCTAAAACCGAATGTCCGCAACCGGTTCCAAGATTCAAGCAAATACTTTTGCCGGATTTTATAATAAAATTCAAAGCAAGGACATGGGCATCGGCAAGATCTGTGACGTGGATATAATCACGTATGGCTGTTCCGTCAGGGGTTGGGTAGTCGGTTCCGTAAACTTCGAAATATTCCCTGTGCCCCAGTACGGTTTGAATGACTGTGGGGATAAGATGCGTTTCAGGGTCGTGGTCTTCACCGGTCTGCATATCCGGATCAGCGCCCGCAGCGTTAAAATATCTTAACACGGCATGCTTCATTAAATAGGCGTGGTCAAAATCTTTTAAAATCCGTTCGATCATAAACTTGCTCCACCCGTAGGGGGTGTTTGGGTTCTGCGGATGATCTTCGGGAATGGGCATGGTTTCCGGCATGCCGTATGTGGCACAACTGCTGGAAAAAATTATATTTTTGCACCCATGCCTTTCCATCGCATTTAAAAGAGCTATTGTTCCGCTGACATTGTTCTGATAATATTTGGCCGGATTTTTCACTGATTCGCCCACATAGGTAAATGCGGCAAAATGAACAACGGCTCTGGGTGCGTACTCCGCAAAAATCCGGTCGAGAATGTCCGCGTCCGATATATCGCCCTGCACGAACGGGCCCCACTTTACCGCCCATTTATGGCCGTAGACCAGATTGTCCAAAGTAACCGGTTTATATCCGGCCAGGGAAAGCGCCTTGCACGTATGGCTTCCGATATATCCGGCTCCGCCTGTTACTAAAACCGTATTTGCCAACTTATCACCATATCCGATTTAATTGTGACGGCAAAACAAGATGCAAATTCTTAAAATCAATATGTTCTTGCCATAAGAACATTCTGTGTTATATTTATTAGATAAAGTCGTGCGTCTTGAATTTAAAGCTTATTTAACAGAGCAATTTTCTTAACATATCATAATGTTTTTATCAATAAAAAGGATTTACAACAATGAAACTGGCTGTAAGCGGCAAAGGCGGGGTAGGCAAGACCACGTTTTCCGCTCTATTGATACGGACTCTTAATGAACAGGGGAAAAATATTCTGGCCATCGATGCTGATCCTGACGCGAATCTTGCAGCGGCAGTCGGTATCACCGATGCCGACAAGATAATCCCTATCGCTGAAATGAAAGAGCTTATTTTTGAAAGAACAGAAGTAAGACCCGGCACCATCGGTGGTTTTTTTAAACTGAACCCGAAGGTGGATGATCTTCCGGAAGCACTTTCGGTAAAACTCGGCAACATCAAACTCATGCGGCTCGGAGGGGTTAAAAAAGGAGGGTCAGGATGCATATGCCCGGAAAGCACGCTCTTAAAGGCGCTTGTAACGCATATTGTTCTTTCACGGGATGATGTGGTGGTAATGGATATGGAAGCAGGAATCGAGCATCTTGGCAGAGCCACTGCCCAGGCGGTAGATAAACTGATTATCGTGGCGGAACCCGGCAGACGCAGCATCGATACGGCCTATGAGATTAAAAGACTCGCGTCTGAAATCGGTCTGAAAAATATTGCTGTTGTGGGCAATAAAATACGCAGCAAAAAGGATGAGATATTCCTCAAAAAGTATATTCCGGATATCGATTTTATCGGTTTTATCCCCTTTGATGACGCTTTGATAGAAGCCGATCTTAACAATGTCTCCCCGTTTGATGTGGACTCGGCTGCAAAAACAGCGGTTAATGAAATGGTTTCCAGGCTATAGATGGTCATTAAAAAACGACGGTTCCCAAGATCAAAAACAAATTTTAAAAATAAACCCGGATTTCCTGATATCAAGCCCGGAGCTGATGCCGGGCTGAAGAAAATTTTTACCTCCATCGGTGTTCCCGATAAAACGCCATTTAAACCTGATCCTTTTCAGCTTGATGCCGTCAGCGCAATCAATAAAGGAGATTGTCTTGTCACGGCCCCTACAGGTTCCGGCAAAACCTGGATTGCAGAGCAGGCTATCGCCCGAACCTTTGGAAACGGCAAAAAATCATGGTATGCTGCTCCATTAAAGGCGTTGTCCAATTCAAAGTATTCTGAATTTTCAGAAATTTTTGGAGCGGAAAATGTCGGTATTTTAACCGGCGACAGGAAAGAGAATCCAGATGCCCCTGTTATTGTCGGCACCACGGAAATACTGCGAAACCAGCTTTATGACGCAATGTACCATGGGACGGAATTAGCCGCTGATCTTGTTGTCCTGGATGAAGCACATTTTCTAGGTGATGAAGAAAGAGGCGTCGTCTGGGAAGAGATAATGATATATCTTCCGGCCAGGATACCTCTTCTAATGCTTTCGGCGACAATCGGAAATGCAAACCAGATTGCAAAATGGCTTTCGTCGATACGATCAAAAGAATGTGTGATTATTGAAGAGACGAAAAGGCCGGTGCCCCTTTTTCCTGTTTTTTTCCATCCTTCCGGAACGCTCTTTCCCATGGTATCACCTAAGATATCACCCGGTGATTACAAGGGGGGGAAAAAAATATACAAAAAGGTCGAAAATTATATAAATAAAAAACGTCCCTTTTTGCTGGCGCCGCCGCATAAACTGCCTCCTTTTGGAAAGATACTCGGTGTTTTAAAAAAGTATAACCTTCTCCCCGTGATATTCTTCCTTAAATCCCGTGCGGATTGTGATAACGCTATAGAGCTTTGCTTAGAAAATGTACTGCATGATTCTGATAGAAAAACAAAACTTGGCAAAAGAATCGAGGAACTTGTGATGCAAAATTCGTATATTGCAAGGCACCGTCAATTGGGCAGGCTCGAGCATACGGCTGTGGGCGCACACCACAGCGGGCAACTTCCATCCTGGAAGCTCGTGCTTGAGACGCTGATGACGGAAGGGCTTCTCGATGCAATTTTCGCCACCTCAACAGTGGCTGCCGGTGTAAACTTCCCGGCAAGAACGGTGGTTTTTTTTAATTCAGACCGGTTCAACGGCAAGGAGTTTTTGCCTCTTAACCCAACGGAATTTCATCAGATGACCGGAAGGGCTGGAAGAAGAGGGATGGACAATATCGGTTTTGCTGTGGCGGTCCCAGGGAAATTTATGGATATAAGATTGATTGTAAAACTTCTTGATTCTCCTCCTTCCGATGTTGAAAGCCAGATAAGAATCAATTTTTCCATGGCTCTTAATCTGCTTTTGTCCCACAGCCCCGGTCAGACAGAAGAACTTCTTGAAAAATCATTTGCAACCAATTTGATAACAGAAAAAAGAACGGGTCTGATCACACAAAAAAGAACTGGCAAACATCTCATCGGATATGACCACAAATTTTTGTGGCAGGATTTTTTAAGGCACTTTAACTTTCTTGAAGAAAAAGGATACGTAACAAAAGAGGGGGAATTGACCGGCGATGGAATATGGGCATCCAAGCTCAGAATCGATCATCCGCTTATGGTCGCTGAAAGTTTGAGGATAGGTCTTCTGCCAAAAACCAATTCAGCTCTCCTTACCGCTATTATCGCATCATTTGTCGATGAACGGGAACCGGATGACAAAATCGACAAGAAGTTTTTGCCCAAAGAGTTGCTCGACAGATTTTACAAGGTTAAAAGAGGATTGGAACCATTTGCAAAGCTGATGACAAACCGGGGATTTGAGGTAAAATCGCTGTTTTTGCGCCCGGCAGCCGCAATATATGCCTGGGCAAGCGGACATCCATGGGAAGATGTACTCGCTGTTTCTGAAATAGAGGAAGGAAACCTTGTCATGCTGATATTAAGAACCGCCGACAACCTGCGGCACATAAGAGCCCTTGCAAAAGCTTTTCCTGAAGTTGCCGAAACCGCTTCAAAGTCGATGGAGCTCATCATGCGGGTTCCTGTAGTTATGGATTATTAGATAGTTATGGATTATTAGACAGTAAAATTGACAGTACCTTAAAAAAATCAGATCTTTTCATTCCTGTTGCGTTCCCATAAGAGTTATTTCTATTTTTCTATCTCTTTTTCTGTTGTCATGATTAATAACAACGGCCTGTTGCCATGTGCCCAGGGATAACTTGCCGTTCCTGATCGGCAATGTGATTGACGGACCTAACAGAGCGGCCTGAACATGGCTGTGCCCGTTTCCGTCGTGCCATGCTTTTTCATGTTCGTATTCATCGTCAGGAGGCGCCAGTCGGGTTATGGCCCGTTTCAAATCACTCACG
>JAUVKB010000079.1 GCA_030596405.1 Deltaproteobacteria bacterium | reverse complement strand
CGTATATCGGGCTTACGCTGGCCGCAGCCGTGTGGATCGTGATCAGAAAAGCAAAAGGTCTTTATTCAGAACCTGTAAAACCGTGGATTTATGTCTGGTTTTTGTGTGGTGCCGGGCTTGTCCTTTACGGAATCGGATACCGCATGAAGGTGGTCGATATAAGGTTTATCCCTTTTTTCCAGTTTTTTCTGGCAGTCGGGGGCGCCATGATATTTGCTTCCGGATTAATGCAAAACCTGACCGGACAAAACAAGACCGGAAAAAATATAATATGCGGCCTGACGGCTTTTATTGTTCTTTTTCTCACCCTGTTGTGGGTTGACGGCCGTGAAACATACATAAGAGACTGGATCAGATCAAATTACGCGGGTTTTGAGGAAACAAAACTGTGGCGTCCTTTTTTGTCGGTCAACCGTTTTTTAAAAGGCTCGGTGGGTGATCCAAGGGTGGCGTATGAATACAGCCTGATCAACAACGGCGCGGGCACGGTCAGGGCTTTTGAAAACCTGCCCCTTTTTTCCGGCAGATCCACATTGGAAGGGCTCCAGTTGCCGGCCAGCCTTTGCGTGCCGTTTATCTTTTATCTGCAGTCTGAAATTTCCCAGACTTCATCCATGCCGATACCCGAATATAATTACTCCAGGTTCAACCTGAAAAGGGGGATTGAACATCTTAAGCTGTTTAACGTAAGAGAGTTGATCCTTGTAGAACCCAAAACCAAAGAGGCGATAAAAGAGTTTCCTGAATTTACGCTCGTCTTTAAGGCCGAACCGTATGAGGTTTATCAGTTGCAGACCAATTCCGGGAAATATGTAAAAGTGCTTGAATATAAACCGGTTTTAACCTCTGCCAAAAACTGGCGCAAATTGTCATACAGATGGTTCCGCCTGGGCAATCTTTCCGTTCCCCTGGTTTTTAAAGACAAAATCGATAAATCAGATCGCAAAAGGTTTAACATTGTTGAAAACCCGGATGTTTTGCATCTTCCGGCGGAGCCTTTGCCGCGGTCTTCCCCTTTTACAGAGACCGTCAGGGAAGAAGAGATTTTAATCAAAAACGCTCCTGTTGGCAAACCGCTTTTAATCAGGATTGCATACCATCCCAACTGGAAGGTTACAGGCGCGGACAGAATATATCCGGCATCTCCCGCGTTTATGCTGATCTTTCCCGACTCCCCGGATGTGCGTATCTATTACGGCCGGACATGGCCCGACTATGCCGGGGCGGTTATGACCGGACTTGCAATTTTATTGATATTTATTTCCCGTTTTTCTTTTTTTAAAAAAATTGAAATATTTTTATCACGCATATTCGACCGATACGGCGTAAACACGGCGCTGGTTCTTATGTGCGCATTTGCCGTGGCCGCGGCCTGTTATCTTCTGTTTTCTTCCCCTGAATCTCCCGTGCTTCCATATTACAAAGGGGTTGAATCTTTTGCGGAAAAGGATTATTCCACTGCAAAGGATTATTTTCAGTATGTTCTTAAAAAGCATCCTGAAACCATTATAGCCGATCACGCAGGGTATCTTTACGCTGTCTGCTTTTTTAAAGAGAAAAACTGGAAAAAAGCGGCAGAAGCCTTAGAGCAGCTCCTTGAAACCTATCCTGAAACCATCAAGGCGTCAGAGGCAGGCTATCATCTCGGGCTTTGTTATCAATACACGGGTGAAATCAAAAAAGCTGAAAAACAGTATGAAA
Source organism: Deltaproteobacteria bacterium (assembly GCA_030596405.1). Lineage (GTDB taxonomy): Bacteria > Desulfobacterota > Desulfobacteria > Desulfobacterales > JAUVKB01 > JAUVKB01. Next base: position 7,653 of record JAUVKB010000079.1, on the reverse strand, counting down.
AAACCAGAATGCAATTTTCAAAAGAAAAATGGGCCGGTTTTGCAGGGGACCGTTTAAAGGAGATCAGGCGGCAATGATATTAAATTCCGGGTTAACGGTTTTTATACCGGTTTATAATGAAGAAGACCTGCTGATTCCCAACACGGCCCGTTTGGTAAAATTTATCGACCGCTGTAAAATTCCTTATGAAATTATCATTGCAAGCAACGGCTCAACCGACAAAACCGTTGAGCTGGCAGGGCGGCTTTGCAGCGGTAATTCCAATATACGCTTTTTCCATCTTCCCGCAAAAGGGGTGGGCGCTGCATTTCGAAAAGGCGTGAAGATAGCCGCATATGACCGTATAGTCACCGTTGACATGGATCTTTCCATTAACCTGGATTTTATCGACAGGGCTTACCGCCTCCTTGACAGGTACGACATCGTGATAGGCTCCAAGATTACCGGAAGCCAGAAGAGATCGTGGCTTAGAAAAACAGCCAGCAATACCTTTATCAGCCTGGCAAAATTGTTGATCAGGATCGACTTTCACGACTATTCAATTGCGGCAAAAGGGTATAAAAAAGAGGTAGTGGAAAAATATTTGTCATGTATCGACGATAAAACTTTTTATGTGGTAAAGATAGTGTGCCGGGCATGTCATGACGGCAGAAGACTTGTGGAGATACCGGTGCAATGCGTTGATACGCGCGAGAGCCGGTTTAACCTTGTGCACGAGGGGGTTTACAAGTTCGGCAATCTTTTTTTACTGTGGTTTTTGCTGCGGTTTTTTTCTCTATTTTTTCCGCCATCCGGAAATGGCAAAGCATGAAAGAAATTTGCCCTGAAACCTGTTGATCATCGATTCAAGCCTTAAAAGGGCCGGCGTATAAAAAGGTTTTATCCGCACAGGTATTCTGAAAATCAGGGAATTGAGCACGAACAGATACGCAATGTTTCCCATATAAATCTCTTTCTCAAAAGTAAAGCCGGAAGAAAACCTGTCTTTTAATTTTTTTAAATTTATTGCGGCCTCGTTGTCGGCAAAAAAATTATCGTGTCTGTACCAGTATCTTCGTATCAGGTCGGGAGCCGATCCTGTATGCGGTTCTGAAAAACAGAAATATCCGCCGGGCTTGAGTATCCTGTGGATTTCGGAAACAGCCTTGTCAAGGCTCGGATGCAGGTGGTGCAGGCCGCCTACCGACACCACGCAGTCGTAAGCGTTATTTTTAAAACCGGTGTTAAGGATGGACGCGCATATTGCGCTGCATCCGGGCCAGCGCTTTTTAAAGGAATTAATCCCGGCAACAGACAGGTCTATCCCTGTGACCCGCGCTCCTTTTGACAACAGATACCCTGTGGTCTCTCCGCTCCCGGACATTGCCTCGACGACTTTTTTGCCGGAAAGGCTGATGCCGTCAAACATCGGTTCGTTTATAAACCTTTGGCGGTACTGCTGACTGCACGCATCTCCGTAATGGGCTTCATACAGGGATGCGATTTCATTAAAAAGGATTTTTTGCTCTTTTTCCGACATTACTCCTCGCGATGACAGCCCGAAACCGGTGGTTTTAGTTCAGGTTTTAAATAATATCCGTATCCCCATAGGTTATATGCCAGTTGCCGATCCTGTCTAAAAGGGGCATCTTTTTATCGATACACCGGTATCCGAAATGCCACTTTCTGGGGTTAATCTTTTCAGGAATTTTTATAAATCCGGCCATTGTCATAAAAGATCCCTTTGCCCTGGGCAAAAGGGTGGTCAAAAACCCGGCATTGCATGCCCTGCAATAATCGCGGGCAAAACAAAAGAGTCTTTTTGTCACGGCATTATTTATTACCGGAAAAGGAAAGATGTCAACAAGAGCCCCGAAATAATAACCCATAAGGTTCACCAGTCTTATTACCATGTATCCTGCAAGCCTGTTTCCCCGCCTTACGGCAAATATCCGGTAGTCAAACTCTTGTATCTGTGAATAACGCCAGTTAAGATATGCCCTGTCCCTTACCTGCATAACAGGGAAAAGATCTTTGCCGGAATTCCAGAGTTCATCGAATTCTTCCCCGAAACTTTTTATCTGTTCGATGACAAGGCCGCAGATATTCTGTTTGACGGGTTTTGCCGGCCCCCTTTTTTTTGAAAAAAAAGAAGCTCCGGCCAGCCGCCCGACAATGGGAAAGCGGGAGCTGATCATTGCAACTGGCCTTATGGGAGAAATTCTTAAAGGAAAGGTCTCAATCATGTTCCATCCGAGTTTGTGCGCGAAACCTGAAAAAGAGATATCGTTCGGAAATCCCCAGACCGCCGCTATCCTGTTTTCCGATTTAATGTTCCGGTACAATTGCCCGGCCAGCGCAACAAACATGCCCTGGCCGCGGTAGTCGGGATGTACCATCGTGTCGCATGACATGGCAAAAACAGCCTCTGCGCCGTTAACGATAAAACGCGTGGGAATTGCCGCATACTGGCCTACAATCGTCCCTTTGTCTTCGGCAAGAAGGCATAATGCTTCTCCGGCGGGGTTGTCTTTAAACTGCCAGCGCCATGTGGAAGGTTTCAGCCTTACAGGATCAATGTCGCCGAAAACGATCCTGCGGAGCAGAAGTATCTGCTGCTCATCCCCTTTTTGATACGGCCGTATCCGCCATTTCCGATCCGCATGGTTCATTTGAAAAACATCCTGAAAAAAAGTTTTGCCTGTTTGAAACCGGACATGGAAAACCTTTTTGCAAAGCCTGCAAGATATAAAGGGCGCAGGTAAAATTTTAGATATGCTTTTTTAAGCATCGATTTTAACAGTTTCAGGTCATGGCAGGCAAAATTATAATGAGGGTATTGATCCGGCGGGAACGCTTCCGGATCAAGGCCGATCTGTTCGGCAAGCCGTGTTCCGGGAAACGGGACTATCATGTGAAAGGCCGCATAAGTGGGGTTTAGCCGGACGGCAAGGTCGATGGTCGCCTCCATATCTTCTTTTGTTTCGCCCGGAAATCCGAAATTCATAAAAAGCGCCGTGCGGATTCCAGTATCCCGCGCCAGAGAGACGGCTTTTTTGCAGTCTGCTATTGTGATTTTTTTCCCTGTCCGGCTCAAAATACGGTCAACTCCCGCCTCCACCCCGAAATGGATAAGCGTGCACCCTGATTCCTTCATTTTTTGCAGCGCTTTGCCGTCCACATCCGTGACGCGCGTCTGGCAGCACCACTTGATATCCAGCTTTTGTCTTGTCAATTCTTCACAAAATAAAAGAAGGCGCCTGCGGTTAAGCCCGAATTCCAGATCCATAAAATAGATATTTTTTATATTAAATCTGTTTGTAACGTAAACCGTTTCATCCACCAGACGTTTTATGCTTTTTTGCCTGAACCTGGTTCCGTACATGCCCAGATAACAGAAGCTGCATTGAAACGGGCATCCCCTTGAACCCTCCATCACCGTAAAGTTTTCACCCATAAATTCATAAAAGTACTTGCCCATGTCAAGAAGATGAAACGCGGGATAAGGCAGATTGTCCAGATCGTTCAAATATCCCATGGAAGATGTTCTGACGAGTCTGTTGTCCTTTATATATGCGATTCCCCTGATATCCGGGGGCATTTGGCGGGACACGTCCCGGCGGGCGATTTCAAGAATCGTCTGTTCGGGTTCATGCAAAACAGCGGCGCGCGCCCGGCTCTTTTTTAAAATAGTCTCCGGCCTTTCGGTGACATGAGCGCCCATGATATATAACTTTTCCGGAAGGATATGTTCTATGGCGTCAAAAAAGAATTTTATGTCAAGGGAAGGGCACTGCCAGCGGTCATAGGGTGTGGAAGTTACAAAAACCTTGTCAAAACCGGCTGAAAATTTTCCGATCTCCAGCGGCGAAAGACGGGAAATATTGTTGTCTATGATTTTAACAAAAAAGCCTTCTTTCTCAAGAAGCGCCGCCGCTATTGCCAGGCCAAGAGGCTGCCATATCCTTTTAAACTGCGGCTGCTTCTGCCTGCCGATGCCGGTCCAGTCGGGATTTATCATAAGTATTTTGTTTGATATGGCCATTATTCTCTAAAAGAAGTCACAGCAATCCGCCGGCGCTTAAGCTCTTTTTTAAGATGAGGATCCAGAAGAAGATCCAGGTCTTTTTTCCAGTTATAATCCCAGTCTCTGTATTTTTGCAAAGTGCGACCGTCTCCTGTTCCCGGATGAAGCATTACTTCAACGCAAGAATGCCGCTGCATGCGCGTCAGCCTGTCCATACCTTTTAAAATTGTTTTTGCGTCAAGTCTGCCGCCCGCATGCAAAAATCCCGTAGTAATATGGGTTTTTACATTGCCCGGGACCCTGCCTGTTACAAAGAATTTTATCCACGACTTAAGAGATACCAACTGAAAAAGCCTTTTGAATCCCGGTTCAAGGCAGGCCGGATCGAAAATAGAGGTTCTTATATACGGTATTTTATACTTTGCGGCGATTTTAAGGCAGACCGGGAAAAGCCCTGGAAACAGATGCACAAACTGATGGCTGTCCAGATGGCTTATCAGGATTCCAGCGCCAAGACATTTTTCCGTTTGCGCGCTCCATTCCGCTTCAACCTGGCCGTAATCTATCCTGCCCGACAGGATTGCCCGGACAATTTTTCCCCTTGACGGAAAAGAAGAACCGTTTGAAATTATTGAAGCAAGTTTTTCCGGAGCAAGCACAGGGGTTTCATCACAGAGGGTAAGGTGAATCCCGATGTCTAAACCCGGATTTTGCCCGGCAAACGATATGGCTTCGCCGGATGCCTCTCCGCATGCGATAATGGACGCACTGGAAAGAAGGCCGTGTTTAAAGGAAAGGATAATCCCCCTGTTAATCCCTGACGTCAGTCCAAAATCGTCACCGTGAAAAATTATCTTCATTATGCAGACGTTATTTTCCCGCGATTTTTTATAACCAGAACAATAAGAAGCACTATTAAAACAGATGTCAGGATGATCCACAATACTCTTGTCCTGCGGAACAGATTTTCTCTTTTTTCGATTTTGACCGCTGCTTTGGCGACAGATGTATAATGGGTATGGTTTAAATCGTATTCAAAATAGCAAAAAACCGGATAACCCGCGCCGGTAAGAGCCGAAAAATTGGTAATTTTAAAGACGGCCGTTCTTTCGGATTTAGCGTCCAGATGAAAATTTATTTCAGGCTCAGGCGTGGATAATTCTTTGGGCAGTATGAGGTTTGCACTGATCTTTCTTGGCCCGGAACCCAGATTTTTTACGATAAATTTAAGCTCGCCCTTTTTATTTATTATGATATCCCCGCACGAAACAGCCAGGTTGGGGTTAACGTCTTTAATATAATAAAAAGTCATGCCGGAAATGGCTGAAAACGGGTACTGGGCGGCGTCGTGAAAATCAATGCAAACCGTCAAAGGATAGCGCCCTTTGTCGATATTTGCGATATTTGTTTCAAAAAGAACGATATCCGACATGCCCGGCTCAAGCCGTTGCATTATCTGCCCGTCCATCTGAATGTCAAGAAGGCGCAGGTGAACCTGGACGTTATATGCCGCCTCGTTACCCTTGTTTACCGGCGCGACTTCCACTGTGAGCAAATCGCCGGCCACCTCGACTATTGTTTCTGTTTCGATGGTGATTGTTCCGGCTGTGGCGGAAAATTTAAATCCAAAAATAAAGGCCGCAGACATCAAAAAAAAGACGATTTGTATTAAAAGTCGTTTAGCCACGCGGTTTGTCTCCAAATTTATCTGTATTTGTAAAGCGTTTAAACTTTTTTAGAGTATTATAAGAACGTTAAAAGAGCAATAACAATTTTTGCTTGACATAATACCTTCATTTTCCTACTTTATTTTGCTGGTTAACGCTTTATTCAAGGAGGAAATATGACCACAGGAAGTTGCACGGCGCTTGTGACTCCTTTTAATGACGACGCTGTCGATTATAAAGGTTTTGCCCGTTTAGTCGCTTTTCAGGTAGAAAACGGAATAGACGGCGTATTGGCGGCAGGGACGACAGGGGAAAGTCCTTCTTTAACATGGAACGAGCACAACGCAATTATTGAAAATACCAAAAATAATATCAATAATATCAATAATATCAAGGATAAATGTATTTGTATCGCCGGCACAGGGAGTAACAATACAAGTGAAACCCTTGCAGCGACAAAACATGCCGTTGATGTCGGTGTTGATGCGGTGTTGCTGGTCGATCCATATTATAATGGGCCGAGTTCACTTGAAATACGGAAGGAATACATAGAGCCTGTTGCAAAAGCATTCCCCGGCATCGATATTATTCCATACCTGATCCCAGGCAGAACAGGGACACAGTTGCTGCCGGAGGATCTTGCCATCCTGAACGAAAAATTCGACAATATCAATACGGTCAAGGATGCCACAGGTAATATTGAGAATATGAAACTTGTCAGAAAATACTGCCGGCCTGGTTTTACCATACTGTCGGGCGATGATGACCTGACCTGTGAAATGATGAGCGATCCTCAGATAAAGGCCTCCGGGGTTATTTCCGTTGTTTCGAATATAGCGCCTCTTGCCGTTTCTGAAATGGTCCGTTTTTTAAATCAGGGCAACCTGCAAAAGGCCCAAAAATTGATGTCGGCGCTTAAACCGCTTTTTAAGATTGTAACAGTTAAAACTTTTGAAACAACTCCTTATGGGGAGGTGGTATGCCGCGCCAGGAATCCTTTGCCGGTTAAAACGCTTATGTCGATTCTTGGTATGCCGTCAGGAGGGTGCAGACAACCCCTTGGCAAAATGACCAAAAAAGGTCTTAAAACGGTTCTTGAAGCGGCACGGAGTGTTAATGCCGATGCTCCTGAGATATTCAGGCCCCTGGCGGATTTTTTCGATGTCGATATTGATGAACGTCTAAACGACCCTTTAAATCTTGAAGGGCTCTACTATGGAGAATATTAATCATAAATTTGCAAACTCCCAAAAAAGCCTTGATAGTCGTTGACATGCTAAACGATTTCATAGATGAAAATGGAGCTTTATATTGCGGCGACACAGCTAAAACCATTGTGCCGTTTATCAAGCAAAGGCTTAAACATTTCAGGGACAACGGTGATCTTGTCATTTTCCTTAAGGACACCCATGAAGAAAACGACAGGGAGTTTGAAAGGTTTCCCATCCATTGTCTGGCAGGCACCTGGGGCAATGAAATTATTCATGAACTTGTGCCTGAATCCGGTGAAAAGGTAATCTCCAAAAGACGTTTCAGCGGCTTTTATGAAACCGGTCTTGAAAATATACTTGAGGATGCATCTGTTAATCACGTTGAGGTTGTCGGCGTGTGCACTTCTATCTGCGTAATGGATACCGTGGGAGGTCTTGTGGACAGGGACTATAATGTGTCGGTACCTGTAAAAGGGGTTGCGGATTTTGATCTTCAATTCCATGAGTTTGCTTTAAAAAGAATGAAACAGACATATGGAGCTATGGTGTTATGACGGTAATGGGAAAAACCGGCTTAAAAATCAGCCCATTATTTACAGACCTTTATGAACTGACTATGGCCGCAAGCTATTATGAGCATAATGTAAGGTCTGAAGCGACTTTTTCCCTTTTTATAAGGGATTATCCGCAGGATAGAAGCTATTTTGTCTCCGCAGGGCTTGAGGATGTTCTCAGAGAGCTGGAGATGTTCCATTTTTCTGAAAGTGAT